>JBCDHK010000058.1:0-14494 GCA_038750185.1 Pseudomonadota bacterium | reverse complement strand
TGCGTGGCTCCTGCTTGCCCAGATACCAGAGCGCGCCCACACCCTTGGGGCCACCGAATTTATGGGCCGAGATCAGCGCAAAATCGCCCCCCAGCGCCGCCATGCGCACCGGCTGTTTGCCCACGACCTGCACCGCATCGACAAGGATCGAGGCACCGCGACCAAAGCCGCGGATTTTCTCAGCCAGCGCGCTGGTGTCCTGGCAGACGCCCGTCTCGCTGTTGGCGGCTTGAATTGCCACCACGTCGTCCCAGATGCTGTCAAAAAGCAGCGTGCCGTTGATGGTGCCCTTGAGGCGTCCTTCATACCCCACATCCAGGGTGAAGGGCGAGGCCACGTCCTGGCGCTGTGCATGCGCGCGAACCGCCTCGTGCTCGATGTCGGAAACCAGTACACTGCCCATCTCGGGCATGGCCATGGCAGCGGCCTCAGTCGCGCTGGCAGTAAAGACGATTTCGTCTGGCGCGCAGTTCACTAATGCAGCCACCTGGGCACGGGCACGCTCGATAATGGCGCGCGCGGCGCGGCCTTCGCTGTGCACGGCGGAAGGATTGCCCGCGATGTCCATTGCCTCCAGCATCGCCGCGCGAGCTTCGGGGCGCAGCGGTGTGCTGGCGTTCCAATCGAGGTAGACGCGGGCTCCATCAAGCCCCGCCTGGGACGCTTTCATGCGCTGGCCTCGGCTGGCAGCGGTGCGGCGTCGTCCTCCGGCATGGCAAACGACGCGAAGTCGGGCACGGCGGGGCAGGGGTTGAGGCGGTCGGCGATCACGTCGGCGATGCTGACCTGGGACAAGAATACGTGCACCTGCGCTGAAAGCTGTTCCCAGAGCGCGTGGGTCAGGCACGCTTCGCGCGATTTGCCGCAGCCTAGCCCCACCTCGTATTGGCCGTTACACCCCATGGCGTTGAGGCGTTCATCGACTGCGACCATCACATCGGCGATGCGCGTCTCAGTCGCCGGCAGCGCCAAGCGATAGCCCCCGCCTGGCCCCCGTACCGAGGTGACAAGGCCCGCGCGGCGCAAGCGCACAAACAACTGTTCGAGATAGGCGAGGCTGATGTCTTGGCGCTCGGCAATGTCACACAGCGCCACCGGGCGCTCGACGCCTTCGACCCTGCCGTTGAGGGCGATGTCGGCGAGCGCTGTGACGGCGTAGCGGCCTTTGGTGCTCAGTTTCATCGCGGCGCTCCCAGGCTGCCCGTTGCGCGGTCGACGTGTGCATTGACCTTGCCCTAGCGAAGACGTAATCCCCACACAGGCGGCTAGTCCACAAACCTTGGAACCGTTCTAAAAAGTCAGACCCTTGGAGTCAAGAACATCCGGGGCGGCCTAAAGCCGAAGGATCCTTCCATGCCCGAGGTCATTTTTGCGGGGCCCGATGGCCGCCTCGAAGGACGCTACCATCCCGCTGGCGGTGCTGAGAGCCCGATCGCGCTGATCTTACACCCCCATCCGCAGTTTGGCGGCACGATGAACAACCGTGTCACCTATGCGCTGCATTATGCGTTTCGCGATTTGGGCTTTACGGTGATGCGCTTCAATTTTCGCGGCGTTGGCCGCTCGCAAGGCGCGTTTGACCAGGGGGTGGGCGAGCTCTCGGATGCGGCGGCGGCGCTCGATTACTTGCAGTTTCAAAACCCCAACGCCCGCGGCTGTTGGGTGGCGGGGTTTTCCTTTGGCGCTTGGATCGGCATGCAGCTGTTGATGCGCCGGCCTGAGATCTCAGGCTTTGTCTCGGTGGCGCCACCCGCCAATATGTATGATTTTACGTTTCTCGCGCCCTGTCCCTCTTCGGGACTGATTATCAACGGTGAGGCCGATCGCATCGTGCCCATGACCGACGTGGTCACGCTGGTGAAAAAGCTCCAGGCGCAAAAAGGCATCTCCATCACCCACTCGACCGTGCCCGAGGCCAACCATTTCTTCGAGAAGGGCCTCGACGAGATGATCGATGTGATCAAGGGCTATGTGCACGCACGCCTGATCGAGGACGGTCGCTGATCAGCCGCCGATCCGCCCGCCAACGGTCGGTTGGCGGCAGCCGGTGGTGGAGGGGGCCGAGGTCGCCAGCCCGCGCAGCACCCGGACAGCCAGGAAGGCAAAGCACTGCGCCTCCAGCATGTCGCCGTCGAGGCCATGGGCTTCGACCGGCTCGACCGGGGCTTGCAGGCGCTCGGACAACATTGCCATCAGCGTGGTATTCAGTCGGCCACCACCGCAGACGAGCCAGCGGGTGGGCTCGGACGGCAGGTGGGGCAGGGCGGCGGCCACGCACTCGGCAGTGAAGGCGGTGAGCGTCGCTGCAGCATCCTCGGTGGAGAGCGGCTCGACGGCTTTACGCACGGCCTGAAAGGCGTTGCGGTCGAGGGATTTGGGGCCGGGGCGCGCCAGATAGGCCGCCGCTGCGTTGGAGTGCAGGCGTTCGCGATGGATGGTGCCAGCCGCTGCTAGCCTGCCCCCAGCATCGTGGGAGGCGCCTGTGCGTGCGCACACCAGATCGTCGATCAGGGCATTGGCAGGGCCGGTATCAAAAGCTACCAGCGCACCGGGCAGTTCGGGGGCTTCGGCTTGCGGATCGACCCAGGTGATATTGGCCACGCCGCCCAGATTGAGAAAGGCGACCGGCTCGGTAAAGCCCACATGCCGCGCCAGGGCCCAGTGGTAGAAAGGCGCAAGCGGCGCGCCCTCGCCCCCGGCTGCCATGTCGGCTTGGCGAAAATCGCTGACCACGGGAAGCGTCGCCGCGAACATGCTCTTGAACAGTTGCAGCGTGATGCCCGCCTCAGGGCGGTGTAGTACGGTTTGCCCGTGCACGCCGACGGCCCCACTTCTGACCTCTCGAAGGCCCTGCCAGGGCGTTTGCTGCGGAAGATCGAAGGGGTGGAGCGGGCGCGCATCTGCGCGAAAGCCGTCGAGTGCCCATTGGTGAAAAGCGGTTACATCGTCCTCAAGCGCGACGAGCCACGACGGCCAGCGCGCGCGCTCGGCCACGACCGCCTCAGGCAGTGCCGCGATCTCGTCCAGCCGGGCGCTGAGACGGGCACGCAAGCCCGGCCAAAGGGGGGCAAACCACGTCGGGCCGAACTCGAACAGCGCTTCGCCGTCGGTGCGGATGAGGGCCATGTCGAGCCCATCCATCGAGGTGCCCGTCATCATCCCGCAAGCCCAGATCGGCTGGCCAGAGCCGACTTCGACGCGCAAGTTCTCGGCCAAACCCTTTTCTCCTTTCGCGCCGGTCGCTACACCGGCGCGCGAGCATAGGAGGGCCTGCCATGACCGACCAGCCGAAATCCGAGTTTTTGCGCGTGATGACCGAGCGCGGCTATCTGCAGGATTGCACCGATCTGGCCGCCTTGGATGCGCTGCTGCTGGAGGGGCCGGTCACGGCCTACATCGGCTTTGATTGTACGGCGCCGTCGCTGCATGTCGGCTCGCTGGTGCAGATCATGATGTTGCGCTGGTTTCAGAAGACCGGCAATCGCCCTGTCGTGCTGATGGGCGGGGGGACCTCCAAGATCGGCGATCCCTCGTTTCGCGATGAGGCGCGCCAGTTGATGGACGACACCCGTATCGCCGAGAACATGGCCGGCATTCGCCGGGTGTTTGCGCGTTACGTCGATTTCGAGGCCGGTGCGGTGATGGCCGACAATGCCGAATGGCTCGATGAACTGGGCTACATTGCGTTTTTGCGCGATACGGGACGGTATTTCTCGGTCAATCGCATGCTGTCGTTTGAGAGTGTCAAGACGCGGCTGGAGCGTGAGCAGTCGCTCTCGTTTCTGGAATTCAACTACATGTTGCTCCAGGCTTATGATTTCTTGGAGCTACAGCGCCGGTATGGATGCCGCCTACAAATGGGCGGTTCCGACCAGTGGGGCAATATCGTCTCAGGCATCGATCTGACCCGCCGTGTGGCGGGGGTCGAGGTGTTCGGCCTCACCTCGCCGCTGCTCACCACCGCCGCCGGCACCAAGATGGGCAAGACGGCGCAAGGGGCGGTCTGGCTCAATGCCGAGATGCTGAGCGCGTATGATTTTTGGCAGTATTGGCGCAATACGGCGGACGCCGATGTCGGGCGCTTCCTGCGCCTTTTCACCGAGTTGCCGCTCGATGAGACGCGGCGGCTGGAGGCGCTCGGTGGGCGCGAGATCAACGACGCCAAGATCGTGCTTGCCAATGCGGTGACAACGCTTGCCCACGGGGGCGAGGCGGCGGCAGCAGCAGAAGCCACAGCGCGCGAGACTTTTGAAGCTGGCGGAGCAGGCGCCGATCTGCCGGTGGTGGAACTGCGCGCGGCCGATTTCGGTGCGGAGGGCTTGCCGGCGACGCAGCTATTCGTGCGGGCGGGCTTGGTCAAATCGGGCAAGGAGGCCAAACGGTTGATTGCCGAAGGGGGCGCGCGTCTCGACGATGTGGCGCTGACCGATCAGGCGGCGGTGCTCCCGGCCGAGCGTTTTGCGGCGCCAGTCAAGCTCTCTGCCGGCAAGAAGCGCCATGCCTTGGCACGTCTTGTCTGAGGGCGCCGACGGCGCAGTCCGACGGCCCCACCCACCCGTGGCTTATGGTAGGGGGCTTGGTCTCTGTCAGGCGCCCCTCCGGCCGTCGGACCGCGCCGCTCTCATTCCTGCGTGCGTGCGACCAGTTGCACCACCAGCGGGCCGATGCCCTCGACGATCACGCCCACGCCCTTGGCATTGGGGTGGATGCCGTCGGGCTGCCACAGGCTGCGGTCTTCGACCACGCCGGCCAGGAACTGGGGGTAATGCAGGGCGCCGTGTTTTTCGGCCAGTGCGGGATACATGGCGTCGAACGCCTGTTTCCAGTCGGCGCCGTAGTTGTTGGGCGCGCTGAGCCCGGCGAGCAACACTGGCAGGCCGCGCTCGCCCGCCTGGGTCAGGATGGCGTCGAGGTTGGTGCGGCTGGTTGCCGGGTCGATACCGCGCAGGAGATCGTTGCCGCCAAGCACCACGATCAGCGCATCCGCACCACCCGAGAGCGACCACTCAAAGCGCGCCAACCCGCCCGCGGTCGTGTCGCCCGAGACGCCGGCGTTGATCACGTCGGCTTGGACTAGCCCCTGGGCTTCGAGCCAGCCATCGAGCTGGGGGACGAAGCCGCTGCCCTGTTCGAGCCCGTAGCCATGGACCAGACTGTCGCCCAGCGCCACGATGCGCAAGGTGTCATCCGCCCCGGCAGGCCAGGCCAGTCCCAAGGCAAGACCGAGCGAGCCCAATAGGTTGTAGCCGCGCCGCGCTGCGCCATATGCCAGCCCAACCGCCCCTTTGCACCGCACGAGGACCGTCCCCATGACCGAGCCCGCCATCCATCTCGCCGGCGTCGAACTGTCGCTGCCAAGCCGCGCTGGGGCGGTGCACATCCTGCGCGGGGTCGATCTCGCTATCGAGCAGGGCGAGACGGTGGGGCTGGTGGGGCCTTCGGGCTCTGGCAAGTCGTCGCTCCTCATGGTCATGGGCGGGCTGGAACGCGCCACGGGCGGCAAGGTCGCGGTGGCGGGCCACGATCTGAGCGCGCTTGGCGAAGATGCGCTGGCCCGCTTTCGCCGCGCTCATATGGGGGTGGTGTTCCAGTCCTTCCACCTGATCCCGACGTTGACGGCCATCGAAAACGTCGCCGCACCCTTGGAATTGGCGGGCGACAGGGCGGCTTTCGACAAGGCGGCGCAGGAGCTGGCAGCGGTGGGCCTGGCCGAGCGCGCCGATCACTATCCGGCCCAACTCTCTGGCGGCGAGCAGCAGCGCGTGGCGCTGGCGCGGGCGGTGGCACCGCGGCCCAAGATCCTGCTCGCCGATGAGCCGACGGGCAATCTCGACGAGACCACCGGCCAGCAGATCGCCGATTTGCTCTTCGATCTGGGCGCGCGGACGGGGGCAACGCTGGTCATCGTCACCCACGCCCGCGATCTGGCCGAGCGCTGTGCGCGCGTGGTCGAGATGCGCGACGGGCGTGTCCATGAGGCGCGCCGGGTGCGTGAGGCGGCGGAATGAGCGCGGCGCTGGGCCGTCTCGCCATCGCCGCCCGCTTCGCCCGGCGCGAGTTGCGCGGCGGATTGAAGGGTTTTCGCGTTTTCCTTGCCTGCCTTGCCTTGGGTGTGGCGGCGGTGGCCGCTGTGGGCTCGGTGCGCGCTGCGATCTCCGAGGGCCTGCGCGCCGAGGGCCGGGCCATCCTGGGCGGCGACGCCCAACTCACCATGACCTACCGCACTGCCACCGAGGCCGAAGCCGCCTGGATGGCCGCGCGCGCCGAGGCCGTCTCCGAGGTGGTCGATTTCCGCTCCATGGTGGTGGCCGACACCGATGACGCCAGCGAGCGCGCGCTGACCCAGGTCAAAGGCGTCGACGGGCTCTATCCGCTCGACGGCAGCGTCGCGCTGGAGCCCGAGATGCCTTTGGCCGAGGCCTTTGCCGGGCGCGACGGCCTGCCGGGCCTCATCATGGAGCCGGTGCTGATCGATCGCCTCGGCATTGCCGTGGGCGATGTGGTCCGCCTTGGTGCGGCGCGGTTTGTGCTGAGCGCCAGTCTCACCCGCGAGCCCGACCGCGCGTCGGGCGGCTTTGGGCTCGGCCCGCGCACCATGGTCTCGCGTGCAGGATTGGAGGGCACCGGGCTCATCGTCCCCGGCACGCTCTACGAGACCCACTATCGCCTGGCGCTCCCCGAGGGCGCTGATCTGGAGGTACTCAAGGCCGATCTCGAAGCAACGTTCCCCGACGCCGGCGTGCGCTGGCGCGATTCGCGCCAAGCTGCTCCTGGCATCCAACGCTTTGTCGACCGCATCGGCGCGTTCCTAGTGTTGGTTGGCTTGGCGGCACTGGCGGTCGGCGGCATCGGCGTCTCGGCAGCCGTGCGCGCCTATCTCGACGAGAAGACCGCCACCATCGCCACCCTGAAGACCATCGGCGCCACCGGTGGCGACATCTTTGCCACCTACCTCCTGCAGATCGGCGCGTTGACGGCACTAGGCGTTGCTTTGGGGCTCGCACTCGGCACTGGTCTGCCGGTCGTCGTCGGGCCGTTGTTTGCCGATCGTCTGCCCGTCCCCGCGCTGTTTGACGTTTATGCCGTGCCTGTGGCCGAAGCCGCGCTTTACGGTGCGCTCACGGCGCTGGCCTTTGCGCTCTGGCCGCTTGCGCGTGCGCGCGATGTCCGTGCAGCAGGGCTGTTTCGCGAAGCGGCAGGGCGCACGCGCGAACTGCCTGGCGTGCCCTATGTGATCGCCGTCGCTGCCGTGGCGCTGGCCCTGACTGGTGCGGCGGTCGCCTTCTCCGGCGAGCCGTTTTTCGCGTCCTGGTTTGCCGGGGGGGTTGCCATCGCGTTGGTGCTGCTGGCGCTGATCGGTGTTGGCCTTCGCCGCCTCTCGGCCTCTGCTGCACGCTCGCCGCTGGCGCGCGGGCGCCCACCGCTCCGCCTCGCCTTGGCCTCGCTCGGCGGACCGGGCGGCGATACCGTGGGGGCGGTGCTCTCGCTGGGCCTCGGGCTGACCGTGCTCGCGGCCATCGGCCAGATCGACCACAACCTGCGCACCGTCATCGACCGCGAGTTGCCCGAGCAAAGCCCGGCCTTCTTCTTCATCGACATCCAGAATACCCAGCGCGATCCGCTGCTGGCGGCCCTCGATACCCAACCCGGCATCGAGCAGATCGAGACCGCGCCCATGCTGCGTGGCGTCCTGACCCGTCTCGACGGCGTGCCCGCTGCCGAGGCCGAGATCGACCCCGAAGGCCGCTGGATTTTGCGCGGCGATCGCGGTGTGACCTACGCCGCCACGCCTCCGCCCGGCACCGTGCTGACCGAGGGCGAATGGTGGCCCGAGGACTACAGCGGCCCGCCGCTGGTCTCGTTCTCTGCCGAGCATGCTGTCGAACTCGGCCTGGAGATCGGCGACACGATCACCGTCAACGTGCTCGGGCGCGAGATCACCGCCGAGATCGCCTCGCTGCGCGTGGTTGAGTTTCGCGATATGGGGATCAACTTCCTCATGACCTTCGATCCAGGGACCTTCGCGGGCGCCCCCCACACTCACATCGCCACCGTCTACGCCGAAACCGACGCCGAGGGCGCGATCCTACGCGAAATCGGCGCGGCTTTTCCCAATGTCACCGCCATCCGGGTGCGCGATGCCATCGAGCGGGTGTCGTTCGGGCTCGGCCAGATCGCGTCTGCCGCGCGCTGGGCGGCGGCGGTGACGTTGGTCACGGGGCTTGTCGTGCTGATCGGCGCTGCGGCAGCGGGTGAGCGGCGGCGCACCTACGAGGCGGCGGTGCTCAAGGTGTTGGGCGCAACGCGGGCGCGTATCCTGTCCTCGCTCGCCATCCGCTCCGGGCTCACGGGAGGTGCGGCGGGAGTGGTCGCGGTCATGCTGGGCTTTACGGCGGCTTGGGGCGTGGTGACCTATGTCTTCGAAGCCGAGTACAGCTTCGAACCGGTCTCAGCGCTCGTGCTAGTGGTGGGTGGCGCCTTGGCAAGCCTTACTGCTGGCCTCGCCTTTGCCGGGCGCGCCTTGGCCGTGCGCCCAGCGCGGGTGCTGCGCGCTCAGGACTGAGCGTCCCTCAGCGCACGGCGTAAAATCTTACCGGTAGCGGTGGTTGGCATGCGCTCCAGGAACGCCACCTCGCGCGGCGCCAGATGCGGGCTGAGGCGCAGTCGCACATGTGCGGTCAGTGAGGCTGCCAGATCGTCTGAGGGCGTGTGGCCGGGCGCCAGCGTGACAAATGCCTTCACCGTCTCGGTGCGCACCGGATCGGGCACGCCGATCACCGCAGCCATGGCGACGGCGGCGTGGCCCACCAGGCAGTGTTCGATCTCAGTCGGGCCGATCCGGTAGCCCGAGGAGGTAATCACGTCGTCCGTGCGTGAGGCAAAACGGATGTAGCCCTCTGCATCCATGGTCGCTTCGTCGCCGGTCAGCATCCACTCGCCGGTGAATTTGGCCGCGGTGCGGGCCTCGTCCTGCCAATAGCCGAGAAACATGGCCGCATCGCCGCGCTTGACGGCGATCTCGCCGGCTACGCCAGGCGGCACGGGCTGGCCCTCTGCGTCGAGCACCCCGACCTCCGAGCCGGGCAGCGCCCGCCCCATGGCGCCGGAGCGTGGCGGCCCGAGCCCGGCACAACTGCCCGCCACCTTGTTACACTCGGTCTGGCCGTAAAACTCGTTGATGGTGAGGCCGAGTGTCTCCCGCCCCCAGGCGATCAGCTCATCGCCCAGGCTCTCGCCGCCCGAACCCACACTGCGCAGCCGCGCGCCAAAGCGTTCCGGGCGCTCGACCCGGCGCATCAGTTTGAGCGCGGTCGGCGGCAGGAAAGCGTTGCGGATGCCGTAGCGTGCCATCAAGCCAAAGGCGCGCTCGGGGTCAAAGCGCTCCATGCGGTGTGCGAGGAGCGGCACGCCAAAGCGCAGCGCTGGCATGGCGATGTTGCAAAGCCCACCCATCCAGGCCCAGTCGGCGGGTGTCCACATGGCATCGCCAGGGGCGGGGAAAAATTCATGCACCAGTTGGACACCCGGCACATGGCCGAGCAGCACACGGTGGGCATGGAGCGCGCCTTTGGGCGGGCCTGTGGTGCCTGAGGTGTAGGAGATCAGCACCGGTGTCTCGGGGGTGGTCGCAACCGGGGTGAAACGGTCGCGCGCCTCGGCCAGCAGCGCATCGAGGCCATGGACGCCCTCCTCGGGGCCATCGACCGAGAGCACCGCGGCGAGCGCTGGCAGCCGCGCGCGAATCGCGGCGATCTTGGGCAGATCGGCGGCAGAGGTCAGCACCGCCTTGGCGCCGGAGTGGGCGAGGCGATACTCCAGCGCCTCCTCGCCAAAGAGCGTGAAGAGCGGCACCGCGATAGCTCCCATCCGCGCGGCGGCAAGATGGACGTGGATCACCTCGGGCGATTGCGCCAGCAACACCGCGACCCGGTCGCCCGGCCCGACCCCGAGCGCCGTCAGCGCATTGGCTAAACGATTGGCGGCGCGGTCGAGATCGATGTAGCGGTGACGGTGCTCGCGGCCTTCGGGGTCGAGATGGATCAGCGCCAGGCGCTCGGGCTCGGAGGCCGCCCATTTGCCGACCATATCCTGGGCGAGGTTATAGTCGGGCGGCAGCACCCAGCGATGGGCTGCGCGTAGGGCATGCCAGTCGCGCGCTGTGGCGTGTTGGAGGTCGATGTCGGCCATGGGCGCTCTCCTGTCGGTCGGCGCCACGATGCCCCGGCCTTGGGTGTGCGTCGAGGGGCACGATGGCCTGCGCGGCGAATGCGCCCAGGCAAAATCCTCTTGTGTAAAACCTGCCAAACATCCTTTATGACAAGGGTTGTTGACACTCGCTTGAATGATTGCCTTTGAGAACCGTCCGCCTCGTTCAGGAGACCGCCGTGATGCGCACATCGACCGATCCCCTCGCGCCCCAGGACTATGAGACACTGCCCGTGCGCACGACCCGCCGTTTGGCCCGGCGTCAGCGGTTGTTTGATGAGGGCGAACGCGTGGCGGTGCTGACCCGGATCGAGCGCGGGCGGGTGCTCTTGAGCCAGACCATGCCCGATGGGCGTCGCCATATCGTCGATATTGCCGGGCCCGGCGATCTGTTTGGCCATGAAAACCCCGAGCACCTCCATGTCTATTCGGCGGAGACGCTGACGGCGGTCCAGGTGGCGCTGATCGATGTGGATGTGGCGGGCTCGCCCGCTGGAGTGCGCGCCATCGGCCATGACCTGCGCCGCAAGAACGACCGTTTGCGCGCTCATGGCCGCCATCTGGCGCGCCGGCGTGGCATCGAACGGGTGGCGGCGTTCGTGCTGTCGCTGGTCGATGCTTTTGAGGCGCCGGCGTGTGTCGAGGGGCTGATGTGTGCCGTGCCGCTCACCCGCCAGGAGATCGCGGAGTATCTCGGGCTGACCCAGGAGACGGTCTCGCGCGCCTTTAGCGAACTCGACCGGCGTGGTTTGATCGAGAACACCGGGCGGGGCCGGGTGGCGCTGCGCGAGCCTTCGGAACTCTGGCGTGTGGCGCTGATGGCCGAGGCCGAGCCGGAGGCGGTGGTCTAGCGATTGCCCGCCAGCGCTGCCTCGCCCAGATCGAGCAGCCTGTCCAAGCGGGCGGTATCGTTTTGACAAAACCCGACCTGCATCACCGTCATTGCGAGCGGCCCGACAAAGCGCGTCGCACCGTCAAGGCGCAGCCCCGCCTCGCGTTGGAGACAATAGTACACCCCGCGCGGCCCCGAAGCGCTGCTCACCACCTCGGCAAAACCGTCGAGAAACGGCAACCGTGCCTCAGCAGCGATGCGCTCGGCGGCGTCGCGATAGAGCGCTGTGGCGGCCTCGGCACCGGCAGGCTCCATGCGGCGCTGGCCATCGGCGAAGTTGACGTAGAAGGCGCGTCCGTTCTCAGGGCGCAGGATAAAGCCGCCCGAATAGGCGTTGGGCACCACAAAACGTGGATCCAGGGCCACGCCGTCGGAGGGCATGACAGAGACCTTACGTCCCGAGGCAAAGGCAAACACCACCCCCGCACCCTCGTTGGCCACGCGCACGCCGTTGTGGGTCTCGCCTCGGCCGATGCGCTCGATGGTGCCGAGCAACACGTCGAGTTCGGCCTCGATGTCCATCCCGCTCGATTGCTGGGGCTCTGGCGCGGCTGGCAGGGGCGCTGGCGGCTCCTCGGACGGCCAAAGCGCCAAGACCGCCGCCCCGGCAAGCAATGCCGCCAATCCGGCCAGGGCGTATTTGAGCGTGTTGGACATGGTGCATCCTCTGGCAGGGTGGGCCGATGACGGTCTAGCATGCCCGTGCCCAGGCGTCAGCGTCGAGACGCCGCACCCGGGTACTGGAACGCCCGCACGGCCATAATCGGTTGTTATACCGAGATTATCGATCCAGCGGGTGGTGCCCCCTTTTGTGAAATCGCCCTAAAGACCGTGCGAAAGCGCCGAACGCGACATCCGACGCCGCTTGGGGGTCTTGCTGCGCCTCCGGGGACGCTTAGGCTGGGGCGCATGGATGGAAGGAGCACCCGATGAACCAGACCATCAGACGCAAGCGCGGCGGGCGCAGCGCCAATACCCGGCGCACAAGCAGCGCGCTGGCCCAACTGCCCTGGCAGATCCCAACCCTGCTCGATCGCCCGACCGAGCCGCTCACTGAAGACGGCGTGCGAGCTGTAGATGGCGCCGCCATGCGCATCCTCTCCGAGATCGGCATCGACTTTCTACACCCCGATGCCCGCGCGCACCTGAAGGCCGCCGGTGCCATGGTGGAGGAGGGCTCGGAGCGGGTGCGCTTTGACCCTGGAATGGTGCGCGAACTGGTGGCTAGGGCGCCGTCCGAGTTCACCCTGACGCCCCGCAACCCCGAGCGGCGGCTGCCCATTGGCGGGCGCAACCAGATCTACGTCAATGTCTCAAGCCCGCCCAACTGCTCCGATCTCGACCGTGGGCGTCGCCCTGGCGATCACGCCTCGTTTCGCGAGTTGGTCAAGCTGGTGCAGAGCTTTGAGTGTTTGCACCTGATCGGCGGCTATCCGGTCGAGCCAGTGGATTTGCACGCCTCGACCCGCCACCTCGATTGCATTCGCGACAAGCTGGTGCTCTCCGATAAGGTGATGCACTGCTATGCGCTGGGCGTCGAGCGGGTCGAGGATGCCATGGAGATGGTGCGCTTGGCGGGGGGGCTCTCACATGAAGAGTTTGCCGCAACCCCCCGGATGTACACCAATATCAACTCCTCCTCGCCGCTCAAGCACGACTGGCCCATGCTCGATGGAGCGATGCGGTTGGCCAAGCGCGGCCAGGCGGTGATCGTCACGCCCTTTACGCTGGCGGGCGCCATGGCGCCGGTGACGCTGGCGGGGGCGGTGGCCCAAGCCACGGCTGAATCGCTCGCCGCCATCGTGCTCCTCCAACACATCCGCCCCGGCACGCCGGTGGTGATGGGCACGTTCACCTCCAATGTGGATATGAAGTCCGGCGCGCCGGCCTTTGGCACGCCCGAATACATGCGCGCCACGCAAATGGCGGGCCAGATGGCGCGCTTCTACGGCCTGCCGCTGCGTGCCTCAAACGCTTGCGCCGCCAATACGCCCGATGCGCAAGCCGCCTGGGAGAGCGCGTTTTCGCTTTGGGCGTGCCAGTCGGCGGGGGCTAATATCGTCTATCACGCAGCGGGCTGGTTGGAGGGCGGGCTCTGCGCCTCCTATGAGAAGCTGGTGATGGACTGCGAGACGCTGCAACAGATGATCGCCTACAACCGCCCGCCCGAGATCGACGAGGCCGCGCTGGCCGTCGATGCGGTGGCCGAGGTCGGGCCTGACGGGCATTTCTTCGGCGTCGATCACACCCAGGAGCGCTACGAGACCGCCTTTTATGCGCCGTTTCTCTCGGATTGGCGCAACTTCGAGACCTGGCAAGAGACCGGCGCGGTGCAGACCCCCGAGCGTGCCAACAAGATCTGGAAGACCATGCTGGAGAATTATGAGGCGCCGCCCATGGAGGCGGATGCGCTGGCGGCGTTGGACGATTTCGTCGAACGCCGGCGGGCCGAAGGGGGCGCGCCTACGGACTTCTAAAGCGCTTCAAAGCGCTCTAGCCGGAGGGCGTGGCCCTGCTGCGCCGCTGTGCTTCTTCGATGGCGGGGCGCAGGCGCTTGGCGATGTCGCCGGCCTGGATCGGGCCCACGTGCTTGTAGACGATACGGCCCTCACTATCGAGCACGAAGGTCTCAGGCACACCATAGACCCCCCAGTCGAGCCCGGTGCGCCCGGTGGTGTCGGCGCCGATGCGGGTGAAGGGGTTGCCCAATTCGTCGAGGAACGCGGTCGCGCCTTCTGGCGTATCTTTATAGTTGATGCCGTGGACGGTGAGGCCCTCCTCGGCCAGCCCCTTGATCCAGGGGTGTTCGATGCGGCAGGGCACGCACCACGACGCCCAGATGTTGACCAGCTTGACGCCGGGCTCTTTGAGATCGGCGGTTGAGAGCCCGGGCGTGCCGGCGAGGCCGTTGAGGGCAAACTCGGGCGCCGGGCGGTCGATCAGGGCCGAGGGTAGGGTTTCGGTGTCTTCGCGCGAGAGCCCGACCAGAAACGACGACAACACCATAAAGGCGCCAAGGGCGGGCACCACCATCCAGGGCCGGATGGTGGCGCGGGGCTTCTCGGTGGTCTCCGGCTCTTTGGCAGGGGCGGTCATTGGCGGCGCTCCTTTTCGGCGGCATCGAGTTCGCGGCGCACGCGCGCGTTGGCGGCAAGGCTGATCCAGAGCAATCCGCCCACGATGAGCGCCGTCGCGCCATAGGCGCCGAGCACATAGGGAAGATAGGGATCGCTCATGCCCCAGCAGCCCCTTGCGGCAGTGGCGTAGCGTCGAGGCGCTCGGCAGCGCGAGCGGCTTCCTCGCGCAGACGCCGGGCGCGCCGGGCGCGGATCTCGGTGCGGGTGCGCACCAGCAAGAGGGCGATGAACAGCACGTAGAACGCGACCATCATCACAT
>JBCDHK010000057.1:0-14652 GCA_038750185.1 Pseudomonadota bacterium | reverse complement strand
GGGGGGGGGGGGGGGGGGGGGGCGCCCCCCTACGACCGGGCGCGCCAGGGCCATGCCTAACCGTCGTTCATCGAGAGGCCGAGGAACGCCAGCACAAAAAAAGCCCGCATCCGAGGATGCGGGACAGTTCCGGAGAGCGTGGGCAGGGCGCGCCGAGATCACAGCACGCCCAACCGGGATTAGTTGGAGATCAGCGGGTAGCGCACGACCTGGGCATCGTTTTGATCGAGCACGTCCACCACCTCGACCAGAATGTCATCGTAGAGGTTGGGTGTGAGCGTGCCGTCTGGCGTGCGGAAGGCAATCTCGTCGATGGCGCCCGAGCCATCTAGGTCATAGATCAGGGTCTGGATGCCACCCTGGAGATCGGCGTCTTTATCGACGGCATCCTGGAAGATCGGGTTGGACTCGATGTAGAAAGTACGGTGGGCGCCGTCGCCGATCTTGGGCACGGTCATCACCACATCGCCCTTGCCGTGGCCGCCCTTATCCTTGCCATCGATCTTGCCGCTATCCATCAAGTGCTTGTGGTTGCGCCAAAAGCGCAGGTTGGACAGGTCGATCTTGTCTTTGTAGAGGCGGATCTTGTTGACCTCCTCACCGTCGAAGAACACCACGGAGCCCACCTGGACCGGCTGATCCCACTGGAAGATGATCATGCCGCCACCAACGTGGTCGTCCGGACGATTGCTGTCGGCATTCTCGTCGATGATCACGACGTTGCCCATGTCGACCGACACCAGATCGGGATCGCCTTCGTTGCCGTTCTGGGTGTCGAACAGCATGGGACGGTTAAAGCCCTTCTGGTTGTTCTTGCCGGAGTTGATCTGGTTGGCCAGCGCATAGACGCGCATACCCTGGGCAGCGTAGGGATCGTAGTAATTTGGCTTACCCTTCAGTTTGCCCTTTTTGTAGCCTTTGTTCTTTTTATTGTTGGTGTTGTCTTTCTGATTTTGCTTGTCCCACTGCTTGGTGATCGCGCTGGCGATGTCGCCACCGGACATCGGGATCTGGGTGCCGCCACTGGTGCCGTCATCCTCAGTGTTACCTTCGTTTTGGGCGTTGAGGGTGACGAGATCATCAAAGGTGGCCACGAAGTAGTCGTAGCTCTCGACCGGGTCGGACAGGAACACTTCGGCAAAGCCGGTCGCCGGGATATCGGTCTGGACGACCGAGGGCGACGACAGCGCGCCGCAATCGACGAAGGCGACTTCGATCACGCGGCGGTTGGCCTTGGTTTGGCTTGAGGCATTGGCCGGTGAGCAAGCAGCGCGCGGACCATTGCCGTTGCCGATGTTTTGCGGATCCACCAGCCCTTGGGTGATCTCATAGAGATACAGCTCATAACGCGTGGTGATGCCGTTGGGATAGGGCACATTCGGGTGCGCTTTGTCCCAATACTCCTCCAACTGCGCCAAGGTCACCGGGTTGCTGATGAAGCCGCAGGTGCCGTTGTAAAGACACGCATCGACCGGCGGGCCTTGGGTCTCGGAGGAAGCTTCGCTGATCACGCCGGTGCACTGATAGGGCTTGCCGGTGATCTGGTTGCTGTCGACCGAGACGGCGGGCGAGTTGATATAGTTGCCCGACGCCGGATCGAAGATCCCAAAGCGCACGTTGATGCCCTGGTTGACGTCGATGGCATCCACCTGAACGGTCACAGACGCGCCGGTTTCATCCTGATAGGTGACCGGCATTTGGGGGTCGCCGGTAAAGGACCAGCTGTTGGGGCCGCACTGGCCAGCGGGCGTGTCGATGGCCAGCAGACACTCCATCTGATCGGCGCCGCTCAGCCCCGAGCAGGTGCCCAGCGCGTCATCGGGAATATTGGTCACGACGCCATACTGGCCGGGCGCAAAGTTACCGCCGCGGTTCTTTTCGAGCCGGATCTGGCTGCCGATTTGCAGATCGGCATTGGGATCAAAGTTCTCAGGCTGACAGAACACTAGGCGCGGCTGGGTGCAGTACTGATCGTCTACCAGATAAGCAGCAGCCCAGGTGTTGATCTTGAAGCTGGTCTGCGCCTTTGTCGGATCGGTCCTGCCGTTGATGATGTTGAGCAGACCCCAAGGCACTTCGCGCGTGTCGGCGCGGATCAACACGTGGGTTGCATCGGCATCGCTGGTGGTCGTCAGGCCGGCAAGGCTCTGCTCATTCAGGGTGGAGTGGTCTCCTGGCGGCGGTGCGGTCAGAAACGTCCAGTCCCTGATGGTGAAGTTGTCCGACTTATTCAACGCCACCGAAGAGGTCTTGTCGAGTAGAGCAGACGTTATAATCGCCTCGGCGCGCAGGATCGCATCGGGCTCGCCATCGAGTTCGTTGGCGGCGGCCAGAGCGACATCGTCAATGTAATCCTGCATGTTGGTATGGGCGACGTAGGTGCGGCTGCTGTCGATCAACAGGCCTAGGATGCCGAACATCAGGATCGAGAGGACCAGCATGTAGATCGTCATGGCGCCGCTCTCTTCGGCAAGAAAGCCGCGGGTCTTGTCGAAATCGGAGTGTGTCATGGTCTCGACCGTCCGGTTCTGGCCGCCAGCGTGCGGGCGCGGGGCGTGATTGCGGGTGGGAGCGTGGTATCTCATGAGTTCAACATGTCCTCGCCCAGCATGCTGGCCGTCACCTCACGCAGCTCCAAAAGACCGACCGAGGTGAGCAGACTGATCGGCATCGGGCGCTTGGCGATAGTCACGGCAACCTCGGGCACGAACAAACCTTCGGCCACGCCGAGCTTTCGGTAGACGTAGGTGATGGTGATGTCTTGCGAGTTTACGGTGGGGTATGTGCGGCGCAGTTCGTCGACGATGCGGTTGAAATCAGCCACGTCGCACTGAGCCGTCAGCGCAGACCCATCGCAAACCCAGTCGATACCCGGATCGATACAAGCATCGCCATAGCTGCTGTCTTGGTAGCACGCATCGCCAGCACGCCAACCGCTCAGGGGATCGAGGCGGTTTCTGATCCAGACACCGTCATGCACAGGCTCACGCACGGCCGCTAGGCGGGCAGCAAGCTGTGCGGCCTTTTGCGAGCTGGAGGCGATGTGGAAAGCGATACCGATCTCGCAAACCAACAAGACCAGCGCCATCACCGGTACAAGCAGGAGGGTAAAGTCGATCGTGATGCTGCCACGTTCATCGTCCAACCAACGAGAGAAGAAGCGTTTGTCCATAATCGATCTCCTCAGCAAAGGGCCTGGTCGGCGTCGAAGGCGTTGCACGCGACCACACCCAAGGCAATTTCACCGCCGTAGCGGGCGCGATCGCCGGCAAACATGGTCAGGCTGGTCACGATGGCGTTTTCCGGCGAGGCACCAGCCGAAAGGGTGATGTTGCGAATGTAGTTAAGCAGACCCAGATTGAGCCCAACCGAGGCTTGCGTGTCGATCCGAATTACTTCGGTGCGCAGTTCAACGCCTGGGGGCAGCAGACCGCCGGTCGGCAGGATCGTTGCGGTGGCTTGGAAGGTGATCTCTTCCACCTTGCGACCGATACGGTCCGCGATCATCTGCTTGGCTTTATCGACGAAGTACGGCTGCAGCACAGGATCACCGCTACTGTCCTGCTTCAACGGCGCACGCGAGAGGACGCGCGTCGCATCGCGCACAGCGCTGTCGAGTGCCTCGCGTGTCATCAAGCCGTTGCCATACTCGGCCGACATAACCAGAATACCGACGGAAAGCGGCAACATAAACACGAACTCGACCGCGGCCATGCCGCGAGTATCATTGGTGAATTCTCTGAACTTCCCGATGACACTTTCAGTACGACGTTTCATCGTGGCTTCCCTCTGCGAAGTCCTTCAACCTCAGTTTGTACATAACTACACCTGTGGTTGCAAGGTTTCGCTATGTGACCGTTTCGGTAGCAGTCTACTCACGCACCGGCACAACGCCAGCAGCGACAACGGTTTTGTTGTCCAACGCATCCACCTCTGGATATAGTTCAGCGACAAAAACCTGTATAATTTCTGAAGAAAACCTAACAGGCACCCCTATTATGCGACATCCTGACGCAGTTGGCATTTTGGCGCCACAAGACAGGCGCAGGGCGTTTTCACGGGTAGCATGGAGAAATTTTAGCGTAATGCAATGCAACTTGCACTTGTTTCGCCTCGTCACGAATCACTTGGGGGGATTGCCATGCCCACTGACTGGGATCACCGCTACCGCAGTGCAACCGACGGCGCCCTGTTTGGCGATGATCCCGTGGATACGCTGCTGGCTGCCGCGCGCCTGCCGGGCTGGCCGCCGCAGACCGCTTTGATGCTGGCCGATGGCGATGGACGCAACGGCACTTGGCTTGCCAAAGAGGGCAGTGCCACGGTGGCTGTCGATGTCTCGGCTGAGGCCGCGCGGCTGGCGCAGGCGCGCGATGCTGGGGCTGGGGTCACGGTCGAGCGCATCGTTGCCGATCTGAGGGTGTGGTCGCCTGAGGCGCGCCGCTTTGAGGCGGCCTGTGCGTTCTATCTGCAAGGCCCCGCGGAGTTACGCCGCCACACGATCACTCTGGCGTGCGCGGCGCTCTCCCCTGGCGGCTGGCTATTGGTCGAGGGGTTTTCCACGGCCCAGGCCGCCTTGGCGCTCGGGCCGGACGACCCGGACAAGCTCTACTGCCTGGACACGCTGCTCTCGTGGTGTGCGGGGCTGGAGACGGTTTTAGCCGAGACCGAACGCCTCCACCTCGCCTCTGGCACACGCCACCGCGGCGAGGCCGAGATCGTACGTCTGATCGCGCGCCGCAGGGCGTAGTTCAGCGCACAGGGTCGGCGTTGGGAAAGAATACCTGCTGTCCATGGATGTGAAACCCGGCAATGGCCGCCTGCCCGTCTGCAGACACCAGCCAATCGACGAAGGCCTGCGCCGCCTCGGCCTTGACTGTTGGGCAATGCGCCCGGCTGACCGCAATGGCGCCGTACTGATTGAGGAGCGCCGGGTCACCCTCGACCAGGATCCGGTGGTCGCCCTTATTGGCAAAGGCGATCCAACTGGCGCGGTCGGTCAGGGTGTAGGCGTTCATGCCGAGGGCGATATTGAGGGTGGCGCCCATGCCCGATCCGCTCTCGCGGTACCAACTGCCCGAGACGGCGGCCAGATCGACGCTCGTGCCCGCCCAAAGCGCGCGCTCTCTGGTGTGGGTGCCGCTGTCATCGCCGCGCGAGACGAAAACAGCGCCAGCCTCGGCAATCTGCGCCAGGGCGGTTTGCGCGTTGCTGAGGCCCGCGATGGCGGCGGGATCGCGCTCGGGGCCGATCAGCACGAAATCGTTGTACATCACGTCGTGGCGCGCCAAGCCGTAGCCAGCCGCCACAAAAGCCTCCTCGGCGGCGCGGGCATGGACGAGCACGGCATCGCCATCGCAGTTTTGCGCATTGCGCAGCGCCTGCCCCGTGCCAACGGCCACCACACGCACCTCGATACCGCTCTCGGCCTCGAATAGCGGCAAGATCGCCTCGTAGAGCCCGGCATTGCGCGTCGAGGTGGTCGATTGCACGATGATGAACTCCTCCGCCGCTACCCCAGAGGCCAACAGTCCAACCAGCACCAGCGCAAATCGCATCGGGGGCCTCCTCAGAGCAGCAGACGACCGTCGAGATAGGCGCGCCCAGCCGCCGACTCTGGGCGGACGAAAAAGCTGCACGCCGCCCCGCTCTCGACAATACGCCCGCGGTGGAGAAACGCCACACGATCGGCCAGACGCCGGACCTGACCGGGATCGTGGCTGACCAGAACCACCGCGACGCCCTCGGCCACGGCAGTGCGCACCAGCGTCTCGATGGCGGCGGTGGCGTGGGGGTCGAGCGAGGCGGCGGGCTCGTCGAGGAGCAGCAGGCGCGGGCGCTGCGCCAGGGCGCGCACCAACGCGACCCGCGCCTGCTCACCGCCCGAGAGCACGCGCGCCGGGCGCTGCGCCAGCCCCTCCAGCCGCCCAAGCGCGAGCAGTTCGTCGAGGCGGGCACGGCGCGCGCGCCAGGGCACGCCCGCCAGACGCAGCGCATGGGCGAGATTGGCCCGCACCGAGCGGCGCAGCAGCACCGGCTTTTGAAACACCAGCGCGACCCGGCCCTTGGCGTCCTCGGCCAGATCGATCCGCCCGGCATCGGGGGCGATCAGACCGGCGATGAGGCGCAGTGTGAGGCTCTTGCCCGCACCATTGGCACCGACCAGTGCGGTGATGCCGTGGCCTGGCACGGTAAAATCGAACCGATCAAGCAGCTTGCGTCCCCCCCGCGAGAGCCGCACGCCATCGAGCTGTGCCACCGGATCGGGGCGCGGCGCCACGGAGCGCCCGAACAGCGGGATCACGGTTGCTTCAGCCATAGGCTTTGCGCGCTCCCTGGCCGCTGAGCGCAATCAGCGCGCCGCTGATCAAGACCGAGAGCGCCAGCAGCACCAGCCCGAGCGCCAACGCCAGCGCCAAGGCGCCGCGCGAGGTCTCCAGGGCGATGGCCGTGGTCATGACGCGGGTGACATGGGCGATGTTGCCACCGACGATCATCACCGCGCCAACTTCGGCCAGGGCGCGACCGAGCCCGGCTAGAAGCGCGGTCATCAGGCCGTGGCGCGCGTCCCACAGCAGCGTCGCGATGGCCTGGAGGCGGCTGGCATGGAGCGCGCGCAGCGTCTCGTCGTATTCGGCGTTGAGATCGGCGATCACCTGGCGGCTGAGGGCGGCGACGATGGGCGTGACCAGGATCGCCTGGGCCAAGATCATCGCCGCGGGCGTGTAGAGCAACTGCAATACCCCCAGCGGCCCGGACTGGGAGAGCAGCAGATAGACCGTGAGCCCCACCACCACCGGCGGCAGCCCCATGAGCGCGCTGACCAACACCGTCAGTGCCGCGCGCCCGGGAAAGCGGGCCACGGCCAGCACGGCGCCCAGCGGCATGCCGATCAGCGCCGAGACCGCCAGCGCGCTTAGCGTGACCTGAAGCGAAAGCGCCACAATCTCGACCAGTTGCGCGTCCAGATCGCGCACCAGAGCAAAGGCGGTGGCAAAGGCGGCGGCAACGTCGTGCATGGTCGTGTCCGGGCGTCCTCCCAGGGCCTCTGGCGGCGGCCCGGTTTGCGGTCTCGATGGCAGACCGTCTCCTCAGGCACAGACTATGCCCCCCGTCCTGGCCCGGACAAGGGCACACAGCGTCCAGGCGGCGAGCCAAGACGTCGCGCTTTTCAGAGACTTGCCGGGCCCCAGCGCCGGTCCATCTGGCTTGTCAGGCAGCAACCATGACCGGGTGAGAGAGCATGGCCCTCGACGACCAGACCGTCCGACCGCGTCCCGTCAGTGTCCCGGCCCCCGAGGCGCCGCTCGGTATGTGGGCCTCCTATCGCACCGCGCGGCGCAATGTGTTGGAGCTGATCCCCAAGCCCGCGTTTGAGGAGCCTGTCCTGCAGGGCGGGCGCGGTGCGGGCTGGCTGATGCTGATGGATCCCGAGGGGCTGCAGCATGTGCTCAAGACGCGCGAGGCGGATTATCCCAAATCGGCCATCACCCAGCGCATCCTGCGCCCGCGCGTCGGCACCAATCTGATCGTCTCGGAGGGCCATCAGTGGCACTGGCAGCGCCGCGCCATGACACCGATGTTCCAGCAGCGCGCCCTCAAGGGCATCGCGCCGATCATGAGTGCCGCCGCCGAGACCACCGCCGCGCGTATCGCAGCCGGAGCGCGGGCGGGGCCGGTCGATGTCTATCCGCTGATGACGGCGGCCACCTGCGATGTGATCTGCGATGCGGCGCTCTCGGGGCGCGAAGCGCTGGACCGCGAGGCGATCGTGCGCGGGGTCGATGCCTTCATCGCCAAGGTGGCGCGGATTTCGCTGCTCGATCTGCTCGGCGTGCCGCAGTGGGTGCCGCGCCCGGGGCAGATGCTCAATCGCGGGGCGGTGCGTATCGATCAGATGATGGATGGGATCATCGACCAGCGTCTGGCGCGCGGGCCGTCGGACACGCCCGATATGCTCGATCTTCTGATCGGCGCCAGCGATCCCGAGACCGAGCAGTCGATGGCGCGGCCCGAATTGCGCAACAATCTGTTGGCCTTCATCATCGCGGGCCACGAGACCACGGCACTGGCGCTCACCTGGGCGCTCTATCTGCTGGCCCTTGACCAGGGCGTGCAAACGCGCGCACGCGACGAGGCACAGGCCGCCCTTGGCGACCGCGCCGCCGGGGCGGAAGATCTCGCCCGGCTCGGGCTGGCGCGGCGCATTATCGACGAGTCGCTCAGGCTCTATCCCCCAGCGGGGTTTCTGACCCGCACCGCCCGGGTCGATGACACCGTCAGCGGGCGCAGCGTCAAGGCGGGCGCGACCCTGATCCTGCCGGTCTACGCCCTCCACCGCCACCGGCTGCTCTGGGACGACCCGGACGGCTTTGACCCAGACCGCTTCCTGCCAGAGGCGGCGCGGGCGCGCTCGCGCTATGCCTATCTGCCCTTTGGCGGCGGACCGCGCATCTGTATCGGCTTTGCCTTTGCCATCATGGAGGCGCAGATCATTCTGGCCACGCTCCTGGCGCGCTACCGTTTTCGCCTGCCCGAGGGTTTTACGCCCGAGCCCAAGATGTGGTTTACGCTGCGCCCGGGCACGGGAATGCCGCTGATTGCCGAGCGTTTATAACGCTTTGAGACAGGCCACCCGGGCGCGCTAGACCTCCTCGACCGGCAACGTCAGCCGGGCGCGCAGACCTTCGGGGCGGCGGTTGGTCAGCACCAGCGCGCCGTTGTGCCGATCAGCGCAAGTCTTCGCAATGTAGAGGCCAAGCCCAAAGCCGCGTCGGCCTTCGCTGTCGTCCTTGGCGCCGAGAAACGGCTTGCCCACGGCCTCCATCACCTCGATGGGCAGGCCGGGGCCTTCGTCGATGATGTCGATGTGGAGCATGGTATCTGAGCGCGCCAAGCTCACCGTCACTCGCCCCGGCTCGGGCGTGTGGCGCACGGCGTTGTCGATCAGGTTCATTACCGCTTCGAGCAAATAGGTGCGATCGGCGCGCACCAACAACGCTTTGCGCCGGTCGAGGGTCACGTCGATGCGCGCGCCGTCATCGCCAGTGCCGGCGGCAACCAAACGCACCGCATCGTCGATCACCCGTGCGACCTCAAAGGTGGTCGGCTCCAGCGGCGCGGCCACGGCACCGATCTCGGCAGAGCGCAGCGCGCGTTGCGAGAGCGACAGGATATGCGTGCCCGCCAAGGCGATGGCGCGGGCATATTCGCGCAGCCGCGCATCGCGCCCGCCCGGCGTGTGGCGATCGATCAGCGAGGCAAAGCCGAGCACTGCATTGAGGGGCGTGCGCAAGTCGTGGTTCATCTCGCGCAAAAAGCGCAGTTTGGCGCGGTTGGCGGCTTCGGCTTCGGCGGTGCGGCGGTGGAGTTCTTCGAGCATGGCCGCGCGCGCCCGCCAAAGCCTGCGCGCAATATGGGCCAGCGCCGCCGCGGTCAGGGCAAACCACAACACCACCGGCGTCATGGGATCGGCAGCCAAGCCATAGCCCCCGCGCAAGACCGCCGCGCCAGCGGGCCAAGCCAGCGCCAACCCCAGCGCCGCCGCGATGCCGATATAGGGCGGGGCCAGGGCAAAGAGCGCGATCAAGGCGGCACCACCCAGCGCAAAGACGAGGTGTTCCGCGGTGTTGAGCATGGCCGGGCGGCTCAGCGCACTGCCCGTGAGCAGCGCATCGATGGCCACGGCGACGGTCTCGGGCCCCGATAGCAAACCGCCGTCTGCCGTGCGCCAGGACACGGAGACACCCGGCACATCGACACCGATCACCGCAATGCGCCCATCGAGCGCGCGCGCAGCCTCGGTGGCGAGCAGCGAGGCTTCGGTGACGGGGATCCGGTCGCGCCGCCCGAAATCGAGATGCACCCGCCCCGCCGCATCGGTGCGCACCAAACGCGTCCCAAGGCGCAGGCCTTGCAGCCCGCCCTCGCCGAACACCGCCGTCACCGACTGGCCCGCCACCGCAAGCGCCGCCACAGGCAGCGCCGGATGGGCCCGCCCGCCGACAAAGAACAACAGCGGCGCCCGGCGCATCACCATGTCGTGTTCGGGCACGGCATTGCTGGCCCCCTCGGCCACGGCGGCGGCGCGCAGTTCGGGGCGCGCGACGATGGCGCCGGGAAAACTGGGCAAGGCGCCCTCGCCCTCGACCGCAATGGCAAACAGCGGTGGATCATCGGGCGGGGGCAAATCGAGCGAGATCGCCGTCGCCACCGCCGCGGGACGGCGGGCGAGGGCTGTGGCCAGCGCTTGGTCCGGATCCGTGATACCGGGGGCGAGGGCTGGCCCTCGGCTTGGTGTGTCGAGCAGTAGATCGAGCACCACGGCTTCGGCGCCAGCGGCCTCGGCGGCCTCGATCAATTCGGCAATGGCATCGCGCGGCCAGGGCCAGGCGCCGTTGCGGGCCAGGCTGGTCTCGCCGATGCGCACCACCGCAACGCGCGTCGGCGCGGCTTGGGCGGGCGCGATGCCCTGTAGCAGATCGATGCCGTATAGCCGTGCTTCGCGAAACACTTGCGGCTCCAGAAGACGCGCCGCGAGCATGAGGAGGAGCAGCAGCAACAGCACCACCGTGCCACGCCGCCCGGCGCGTTGGTGGGTGTGTCGGGGCGGTGTGGCGGGCAGCGGCGGGCGGTCCAGGGTGGCTGCCAGCCGGTCGTCAAGGCCAGCCCCTGCGCTGGCGCGCTCTTTCCAGCTAGGGGGTTGGGTCGACATGCCAATATCCAGGTTGCCAAGGCACGGTGCAGGCCAGCGTTGCAGATTTACGCCTACCGCGCACAGACAAGTAATGTAGTGAAACTCACATTATCGCACGACAATTTCAACACGGCGATTTTGCGCCTCGGCGACCCCGTCTGCCGTCGGCACCAGGGAGCGGCTCTCGCCAAAGCTCTCGGCGGCGATGTTTTGCGCGGTAATGCCGGCCTCGATCAGCCGCGCGACAATGGCGCGGGCGCGGCTTTGGGCAATGCGGGTGTTGAGGGCTGCCGAGCCGACGCGGTCGGTGTGGCCGAAGACGGTCAGGCGGGCGGCGTCGGTGGCGGCGGCATCGGCCAGAGCCGCGGCAAAGGCGCGCTCGCCCTCGGGAGTGAGCACGCTGCCCCCGGTCTCGAAGTAGAGCAGATAGGCACGCGGCTCGGCAGGCTCGACCGCCAGAGCATTGGCCAGGGTGCGCTGGACTTGTTTGGGTTCGAGATCGGCTGCCGCATCGGCGCCCTGCCCCGCCCCAGTAAAGGGCGCATCGAGGCTGACGGCCCCGCCAGGACTGGCCACATCGATGGCCCCACTTGCCGCCGCCTCGCCCTTGCCAGGCAAGAGCACCACCAGATCGGCACTGGCTGCAGCCTCAACGCGCGCCAACGTGGCGAAGAACGCCCCACGGCAAGCCTCGACCTGCTCGGGCTGGTCGTTTTCTTCGGCCTCTTGCACCCAGCAGTCAAACTCGGTCTGGGCCGCTGCCAGATCCTCAGCTGCAACGAGCGGCGCGGCGGTGTCGAAGGCGGCGGTGAGCCGCGCCAGGGCGTCCTCGGCCACGGGGCGCACCTCGGGGGGGAGGATACGCACGTCGAGCGGATCCGGTGGCGGCGAACCGCCCGCCAGCGCCGCGCGCGCCTTAGCGCGAAACAGCCGACCGTCGGCAAAATCGCCCTCCTCAAATTCGGCCAGCGCCAGGCGTTCGTAGAGCAGGCCCAAACGGCGCTCAAAAGCGGATAGCTCGGGTTCGGGCGCACCCCGCCCGGCACATCCAGCCAGCGCCACAAGGCAAAGCAGCAGCAGCAATCTCACAGCGGGTCCTTCGGCAGGATCAGGGCAAAGCGCGTGCCGCGGGTGGCGACGGTGAGTTGGGGGGTCTCGATGGTCACCCGGTCGGGCCGGGTCTCGCCGATGCGGCCAGAGGTGTAGAGAAAGCGTCCCGAGAGCACCCGGATCAGCAGATCGAACAGATCGCGGCGCGGGCTGAAGGCAAAGTTGCGCACCGTGGCGCGGGAGCGCTCGCCTAGCGAAATCGTCGTGCCGTCGGCAAGGGTGGCGCCCAGGGAGGCACCGGCCAAGGTCTGTAGCGTGTCGCCTTCAAGGAGATCGGTGCCGACGCGGGCTTCGAGCGTCTCACTGCCGCGCCCGATCAGGGCCGAGCCCTGGACCGATTTAACCACACCGATGCTCTGCGCCTGAATTAGGGTCGGTGCGCTTGTCAGGACCAGCGCCAAGACAAGGAGTGCCCATCGCTGCCCGAGCCTGTTCGAAATCGTCATGCTGTCCCCATAGACTCGATTGCATCGATACGGCATCGCACTCGAAATGGCCACGTCGCGCAAGCATATTCCGTCCACCCGCTCGACGGGAAGGATCGACACCCCGCGCGGCGTTCGCGGTGGCCAGTTTCGCCCTGCGCGTACCACCGGTGTGCTGAGGGCACGGTAAGCGACGGGGCATCGGACAGTAGAAATACGCCACTAAATCGGAAAAATTCCCACAACGCCGTGCTTTCGACTATGTTCCGCAGTGCGGAAATTGCGGAGGGATCGCCATGGCAGCCAGACACGCCCTTACGCTGGGTTTACTATTGGGCGCCCTGCCCCTTCACGCCAGCGCGCAAGGCGGCCCGCCCCCAGTCGACGTCGCCACGCCCATCGAGCGCGAGATCGTCGACTTCGCGATCTACACTGGGCGCTTCGAGGCGGTCGAGCGCGTCGAGATCCGCGCGCGCGTCTCGGGCTATCTGGAGGCGGTCTCCTTTGAGGACGGCGCTGAGGTGGCCGAGGGCGATCTGCTCTTCACCATCGACCAGCGCACCTTCCAAGCCCAGGTAGCGCGCGCCGAAGCGCGTCTGGCCCAAGCCAACGCCGCGCGCGATCTGGCGCGCATCGAACAAGCCCGCGCCGAGCAACTGGCCGCGCGCAACGTCGGCACCGAGCAAGACGTCGACCGCACCACCGCCTCGCTGGCCGAAGCCGAAGCCGAGGTTGCCGTGGCCGAAGCCGAGTTGCGTCAGGCCGAGCTCGATCTGGATTTCACCGAGATCCGCGCGCCCGTCGCCGGGCGGCTCTCCAGCGCCTATGTCGATGCCGGCAATCTGGTGGTGGGGGGTGCGGCCAATGCCACGCTGCTCTCGACGGTGGTGAGCACCGATCCTATCCACTTCATCTTCACCGTCTCCGAGGGCGATTTCCTGCGCTTTGCCCGGGTGGTGCGCTCGGGCGACCGGCCTTCGCCGCGCACCACCGCTTATCCGGCGGCGGTCCGGCTGATGGACGAAGACACGTTTGTCCACGAAGGCTCGGTCGATTTCATCGACAATACCCTCGATCCCAACTCCGGCACCATCCAAGGCCGCGCCATGCTGGAGAATGGGGACGGTTTTCTGGTGCCGGGCGTGTTCGGGCGCATCCGCTTGCCCGCCTCCGAGCCCTATGTGGGCCTGCTGGTGCCCGATGAGGCGATCCAGGCCGATCAGTCGCGCCGCGTGGTCATGGTGGTGGCGGAAGACGGCACCGTCTCGCAGCGCTTTGTCGAGACCGGGCCGCTACGCGAGGGCATGCGGGTGATCCGCTCGGGGCTTGAGCGCGACGAGCGCATCGTCGTCAACGGGCTGCAACGCGCGCGCCCGGGCCAAAAAGTCACCCCCGAAGTGGTCGAACTGGCGCGCGGGGAGTAGGCGATGTTTTCGCAGTTTTTCATCGCCCGCCCGATCTTCGCGGCGGTGGTCTCGATCGTGATCACGCTGGTGGGCATCGTCGCCTATTTCGCGCTGCCCGTCACCCAATACCCCGAGATCGCCCCGCCCACGATCCAGGTGACGGCGGCCTACCCCGGCGCCTCGGCCGAAGTGGTAGCCGACACCGTCGCCACCCCCATCGAGCAGGAGATCAACGGCGTCGAGAACATGCTCTACATGCTCTCGCAATCGACGGGCGACGGCAACATGTCGCTCTCGGTGGTGTTTGAACTCGGGACCGATCTGGACGAGGCGCAGGTGCTGGTGCAAAACCGCGTCGCCGCCGCCGAAGCGCGTCTGCCTGAGGAGGTGCGCCGTCTGGGGGTGAGCACGCGCAAGTCCTCGCCCGATCTCATGATGGTCATCCACATGCTGTCGCCCGACGGCTCGCGTGATCAGCTGTATATCTCGAACTACGCGCGCACCCAGATCGTCGACCGCTTGGCGCGCATCGATGGCGTGGGCAATGCCACCGTCTTTGCCGAGCGCGCCTATGCCATGCGCATCTGGCTCGATCCCGAACTGGTTGCAGCGCGCGGCCTGACGGCGCCCGAAGTGGTCGCGGCGCTCAGGGCCAACAACGTCCAGGTGGCTTCGGGCACCATCAACCGCCTGCCCGTGCCCGACCCCGCCGCCTATGAACTGCAAGTCGAGACCCGCGGGCGCTTGATCGAGCCTGAGGAGTTCGCCGATGTGGTCGTGGCCGAGACCAACGACGGCCTGGTGCGCGTGCGCGATATCGGGCGCGTCGAACTGGGCGCGCAGGACTATTCGGTCAACGGCTATCTGGGCAAGGACGTGGCGCTGCCCATCGGCATCTTCCAGCGCCCGGGCTCGAATGCGCTGGAGACCGCCGATGCAGTGATCACGGCCATGGAGGAACTCTCCGCGGGCTTTCCGCCCGGGATCGAGTTTCAGGTGGTCTACAACCCGACCG
>JBCDHK010000056.1:0-14898 GCA_038750185.1 Pseudomonadota bacterium | reverse complement strand
CTTGGTATTTGCAATATCTGTTAATTTAACGCCCGATGTACCACCAAAATCAAACTTTCCATCGTATGCGCTTAAGTCTTTATTAACCGATGCAGTTGGTAAAGCTACAAGTAATAGGGATTGCGGGAGCAACGCGACCAAAAGCCTTGTTTAAGGGGCTTTCGATTTTGCTGTAGGGACTGGATTTTCGCGGCGGACGTTGTGCCGTCTCGCAGGCTTCGGCCTGGTGGCAGGGCAGACCGACACGCCCCCACCCACAGCACAACAGGGAGAAACCAGCCATGCCCCGCCACGCCAGCCCTAGCGCCGCGCTCGGTGAGGGTGCGCGCCTCCAACCAAACCGATAGGCGGCGCCCTTGACGGGTTTTCGCCAGCGTTGGCGGCGCACCGGCTTTGGGCTGTCGACGCTGTTTGGCCGCCCGCGCGGGTTTTTCGCGCCCTATCGCCACGCTGCAACGGTGCGCACGCCCTCGGGCTACCCCGAGATCGAGCGCTACTTCGCCGCCGCCGAGCCCGAGATTACCGTCGTCCTCACCGAGATCGCCCGCCACCGCGCGCGGCTGGCAAGCTTTGCCGGGCCCGCTCCCGAACCGCGCTGGGATCAGACCTGGTTTCCCCGCCTCGACGGTGCCGCCGCCTATGCCCTGGTCCACCGCGCCAAGCCGCGCAGGGTCATCGAGGTCGGCTCGGGGCACTCGACGCGGCTGCTGGCGCGCGCCATAGCCGATGCCGGCACGCCCGCGCGCCATCTGTGCATCGACCCCGAGCCCCGTGCCAGCCTCAAAGGCCTTGCCATCGAGTGGCGCGCCCGTGTGCTGGGCGAGGCCGATCTGGCGCTATTCGCAGCCCTCGGCCCAGGCGACATCGCCTTTTTCGACGGCTCGCACCTGCTCTGGCCCGGCTCGGACGTCGATATCATCCTCAACCGCATCCTGCCTGCCCTGGCGCCTGGCGTGCTGGTGCATCTGCACGACATCTTCTTGCCCGATCCCTACCCGCCGGGCTGGGCGTGGCGCGGCTACACCGAACACCTCGCGCTTGCGGGGTGGCTGGCGGGGGGCTGTCGTATCCGTTTTGCCAGCCGCTATGCGCTCACGCGCCTATCTGAGCAAACCCAGGCAGCGCTTGGGCCGCTGCCCCTGGCCGAGGGCGCCTGGGAGAGCGCGCTCTGGCTGGAGCGGGTCTGAGGCCGGCTGCGCACCCGGCTCACGCCCCCAGCATGCGCTCGACCATCTCGCGGGTGTTCTTGGAGAGATCGGCAGCCTCGCGCATTTGCGTCAAGGCGGCCTGCATCGCTTCCTGGCGCTCGGGAGTATAGCGCCGCCACGATTCGAAACACCCAGCCAGGCGCGCCGCGGTTTGGGGGTTGTGCGCATCGAGGCGGAGCAGCCACTCGGTGACAAAGCGATAGCCCGAGCCGTCGCCGGCATGGAAGGCCACCGGATTGCCCATGGCGAAGGCTCCAATCAGGGCGCGGAATTTATTGGGGTTTTTCCAGTTGAACGACGGATGGCGCGTCAGGCGATCGACGGTGGCCAGGGTCCGCCCCAAAGGCGCGGTCGCCTGGACGGAGAGCCATTTGTCGATCACCAGCGCATCGCCCTTCCAGCGCTCGTGGAAGGCATCGAGGTGGCGCTCGGCGCTCGGCGCATCGTAGTAGGTGAGCGAGGCCAGAGCCGGCAGGGTCTCGGACATGTTGTCGGCGCGCTGCAACTGCGCGTCGGCCAGCTCAAAGGCGGTGCGGTCGCGTGTGGCTGCGAGCAGCGCCAGACAGCGATTGGCCAGCGCGCGCCGTCCCGCACTCTCGGCATCGGGCGAATAAGGCCCCTCGACACGCATCGCGGTGTAGGTGGCATTGAGATCGGCGCTCAGGCGGCTGCCAAGATGCTCGCGCATCTCCGAGAGCGCGGCGTGGATCGCATTGGGATCGGCCAGCCCGCCCTGCCCCGCAATCTCGCGCGCGATCTCGTCGTCGCCCGGGACATCAAGGGCCAGCGCGCGAAACGCCGGATCGAGGCTGTCATCGGCCAACATGCGCGCCATGGCCTCGGTCCAGAGATCGGGGATGCGCGTGCCCTGGCGTACTCGGTCGAGCGCCACCGCGACCGAGAGCCCGCGCCCCGCCTCCCAGCGGTTGAAGGGATCGGCGTCGTGGGCCAGAAGCACGGCGCGTTGCTCTGGGGTGATCTCGCGCTCGACCACCACCGGCGCGGAAAAGCCGCGCAGGAGCGAGAGGACAGGGCGCTCAGAGAGGCCCTCAAAGCGCAGTTCCGTCTCAGGGGTGGAAAGCTCGATCAGGCGCTCGGGGATCGCCTCGCCGCCCCCAGGTGCCACGCCCGCCAGCACGATGGGCAGCACCAGGGCATGTTTTTCATCCTGGCCCGGCGTCGGCGGCGTGTGTTGGGTGAGGCGCACGGTCAGCGTGCCTGTGGGCGCATCCCAAACCTCGGCGAGCTTGAGGCGCGGCGTACCCGCTTGCGACCACCAAAGCGCAAACTGATCGAGTACGCGCCCAGTGGCATCCTCAAAACACTGGCGGAATTGCTCGATGGTGCAGGCTTGGCCGTCGTGGCGCTCGAAATAGAGATCGAGCGCTTTGCGATAGCCCTCCGCGCCCACCAGGGTGTGGAGCATGCGGATGACCTCGGCGCCTTTCTCGTAGACGGTCGCGGTGTAAAAATTGTTGATCTCGACATAGTGCTCGGGGCGCACCGGGTGGGCGAGCGGCCCCTGATCCTCGGGAAACTGGCGCCCGCGCAACGCCTTGACATCGCCGATGCGCTGGACCGGGGCCGAGCGCTGATCGGCGGAGAACTGTTGGTCGCGAAACACCGTCAGCCCCTCTTTGAGGCAGAGCTGAAACCAATCGCGGCAGGTGATGCGGTTGCCGGTCCAGTTGTGAAAATACTCATGGGCAACGATGCCCTCGATCAACTCATAGTCGCGGTCGGTGGCGGTCTCGGGCGAGGCGAGGACGTATTTCGAGTTGAAGACGTTCAACCCCTTGTTCTCCATCGCACCCATGTTGAAGTCGTCAACGGCCACGATCTGGAAGATATCGAGGTCGTACTCCAGCCCATACTCGGTCTCGTCCCAGCGCATCGAGCGCTTGAGCGCGTCCATGGCGTAGGCGCATTTGCCCTCATCACCTGGGCGCACCCAGAGCTTGAGCGCCACCTCCTGCCCCGAGGCCGTCGTAAAACTGTCCTCATGCGCCACCAGTTGGCCAGCGACGAGGGCAAACAGATAGGCGGGCTTGGGATGGGGATCGAGCCACTCGGCAAAGTGGCGCCCGCCGCCCAGATCGCCCACCTCGCCCGGATTGCCGTTGGAGAGGAGCACTGGGCAGGCCTCACGCTCGGCCTCGATGCGGACATGGAAGGGGGCCATCACATCGGGGCGGTCGGGGTAATAGGCGATCTTGCGAAAGCCCTCGGCCTCGCACTGGGTGCAGAACATGGCATTCGACAGGTAGAGCCCTTCGAGCGCCGTATTGGCCGCCGGGTCGATCTCGACAGTACAGTCCCATTGGAAAGCGTCGCCCGGCAGCGCGGCAGCGGGCAGCGTTAGCCCTTCGCGGTCATGGGCCAGATCGGCGGCCACATCGCGCCCGTCGACCGTCGCCGAGACGAAGGTGAGCGACCGGCCATCGAGGCGCAGATCCGGGCGCTCGCGCCCATGGCCCGGATTGCGGTAGAAAGCGATGCGCGCCCGCACGCGCGTCGCCGAGGGCGCCAGATCGACATCGAGGCGCACGCTCTCCACCAGCCACGCCGGGGGCGTGTAATCGGCAAGGCGAACGGTCTCTGGCGGCGTTGGGGCGGTCTCGGTGCGCATGGGCTCTCTCTTCGCTGGGGGCAGGGGCGCGGACGCTCTCCCTCAGATAACCCTTGGCGCACCTGCTGCCCAGGGGCGGGCCTTCCTTGGGCGCGCACAATCGCCTATCAGAGCCCCAAGGCCGCAGACGGGAGCAACATCATGGCGCGCAAGCCCAACACCGATGGCGAGAGCGCAGACGAGGCAACGCCCGAGCCCCCAAAGCAAGCCACTCAGAGAAAACCCGCCAAGAAGGCCACCCCGAAACGCTCCAAAAAGCCCGCCAAGCCGCGCTCGAAGAAGGCCCGCGAGGCGCTCGCGCGCGCTGAAACCCGGCGCTGGTGGCTGGCAAGCCTCGCGCTGGTGCTGGGCACGCTCGCCGTGCGTCTTGTGGTACTCGCCGCCGAGGCCATGCCCGTCCACTTCGACGAGGCGCAGTACTGGGCCTATGGCCAGGAACTGGCCTGGGGCTACTACTCCAAACCCCCTGGCGTGGGCGCCGTGATCGCGCTCTCGACCGGCCTTCTCGGCGACACGCTGTTTGCGCTGCGCCTGCCGAGCCCACTAGCCCACGCCGGGATTGCGCTGCTGATCCACCTCTCAGCCGCACGGCTCTTCGATGCACGTACCGGGTTTTGGGCCGCGGCAGGCTACACGCTGGCCCCCGGCGTAACAGTCTCAGCGATGATCGTCTCGACCGATCCGCCGATGATGCTGGCTTGGGCGCTGGCGCTTTATGCCCTGATCCGCGCGCGCGCGAGCACGGGTTGGCTCTGGTGGGCGGTGCTCGGCATCGCCATCGGCCTCGGCGCGCTGGCCAAATACACCATGCTGGCCTTTGCCGTGGGCGCACTCGGCTGGGGGCTATTCTCGGCTGAGGGGCGCACTCTGCGGGGCGCCGCCATCGCCGCGGCTCTGGCCTTCGCCACCCTGGCGCCAAACCTGCTCTGGAACGCCGCCAACGGTTTCGCCACCCTCACCCACGTCGCCGAAGACGCCGCCCCCGAAGGCACCGCCTGGGGCAACCCCGCAACGCTTGCCGAGTTCCTCGGCGCCCAGCTCGGCGTGATCGGCCCGGTGTTCTTCCTTGCCATCCTGGCCCAGCTTTGGCGTCGGCGCGAGATGGCGCGCGAGCCCAACCTCGCCCTGATCGGCTGGCTCACCTTCGCGCTCCTGATCCCGTTCGTCGCCCTTTCCTTCGCCAGCCGCGCCCAGCCCAACTGGGCCGCGCCGGCTTATATCTGCGGTTCGATCCTGGCCGCCCGCTGGCTGCTCACCCGAGACTGGCGGCGCGCACTGATCTGGGGGCAGGCGGGCTTTGGCGTCCTCGCCGCACTCAGCGTCTATGCCCTCGCCGCCCTCTACGCCGACCAGGGCGAACGCTTGCCACGCCTCCTGGATCCGTTCAAGAAAATGCGCCTCTCCGAACCCTTCTGCGAGCGCGCCCTCGCCGCCATGGACGAAGAAGGCGCCGAGGTGCTGCTCTCGGACAGCCGCCGCCGCCTCTCAGAGTGCATGTTCCTAGGCGGGCTCGGCTGGGACCGCATCGCCGTCTGGAACCCCGATCTGACCCCTGCCAACCACCACGAACTGGTCGCCACCCTGCGCCCTGGCGACGGACGGCGCATGTTGCTCGCCGTCCTCGGCGAGGGCGAGGACATCGCCGAGCGCTTCGACGAGGCGATCCTGCTGGAGGCCGACACCCTCACCAGCCATGCCGACCGCACCACCCCCTACAGCCTCTGGGTGGTGCAGGATTTCACCGACTACGGCCAGCGCTATTGAACGCCCACGCGCGACCATTACGATCTCACTAAAATACGCGCCTCAGGCCGCACCCACGGAGGAAATCATGTTCTCAGCCAGTATGCGCTTTGGCCTGCCCGATGAAATCGAAGCCCTGCGTGAGGCCGTCCAGCGCTTTGCCAGCGAACGCATCGCCCCCCAGGCCGGCCAGATCGACCGCACCAACGACTTCCCCACGCCGCTCTGGCGCGAGATGGGCGAGATGGGCCTGCTCGGCATCACCGTGCCCGAAGAGATGGGCGGCACCGGCATGGGTTATCTGGCCCACACGGTCGCGGTCGAAGAGATCAGCCGTGCCTCGGCGGCGGTGGGGCTCTCCTACGGCGCCCACTCCAACCTCTGCGTCAATCAGATCCGGCTGAACGGCACGCCGGAGCAGCGCGAGAAATACCTGCCGGGCCTGATCTCGGGCGAACATGTCGGCGCCCTGGCCATGTCGGAGCCGGGCTCGGGTTCGGACGTGGTCTCGATGAAGCTGCGCGCCGAGAAGCGCAACGACCGCTATGTGTTGAACGGCTCCAAGATGTGGATCACCAACGGCCCCGACGCCGACACCCTGGTGGTCTACGCCAAGACCGACCCGGACGCCGGCCCGCATGGGATCACCGCCTTCTTGGTGGAAAAGGGCATGACCGGGTTTTCGACCGCACAAAAGCTCGACAAACTCGGCATGCGCGGCTCCAACACCTGCGAGCTGGTGTTCGAGGACTGCGAGATCCCGTTTGAGAATGTCCTCGGCGAAGAGGGGCGCGGCGTGGCCGTCTTGATGTCGGGCCTCGATTATGAGCGTGTCGTGCTCTCGGGCGGGCCGCTTGGCATCATGGCCGCCTGTCTCGATGTGGTGATGCCTTACGTGCACGAGCGTGAGCAGTTTGGCCGCCCCATCGGGCAGTTCCAGCTCATGCAGGGCAAGATCGCCGACATGTATACTGAGATGAACGCCTCGCGCGCCTACGTCTATGCCGTGGCCTCTGCCTGCGATCGCGGCGAGACCACGCGCCAGGACGCCGCCGGGTGTCTGCTCTATTCGTCTGAGCGCGCGGTCAAAGTGGCGCTGGAGGCGATCCAGTCCCTTGGCGGCAACGGCTACATCAACGACTACCCGACGGGGCGGCTTTTGCGCGATGCCAAGCTCTATGAGATCGGCGCGGGCACCCAAGAAGTGCGGCGCATGCTGATCGGGCGCGAGTTGTTCAAGGAGAGCGCGTGAGAAAGCGGCACGGGTGAGGCAGGCGGCACTGGCGGGGACACTCGTGCTTGGCGCGTTAGCGGCCGGGTGTGCCGGCTCCGAGCCCCGCGCGCTCGATCTAGGCACCGCCACGCTGTGTTTTCGCGATGCGCTGGCCGATGGTGCTGACGGGCGCGGCTGTCTGCCGGTTCTGGCAGAGCCTTGTGCCGAAGCTGTGCCGGACGCCCGTGGCGGCTGTCTCGACGATCTGGCGCTGGCTTTTGCCGCGCGCGCCCGGGCGCGCGTGGTGGCGGTGGCGCCGTTTTACTCCGAGAGCGATCACGCCCAGTTGCGCGCCGGCCTCGAAGAGCGCCTAGTGGCGCGCGCGCGTTGTGCGGCCAGCCCCTTGCCCCCAGCCTGCCGGCTGCATCTGACGGCGCTTTTGGCCTATCTGGTCGAATTCCAACCCGAGCACTTCATTGCGGCACCGGAGGCCGAGGTCTAGCATCTCGTCATGCTGATGACCTGACCACCCGCCTGTCTGCTACCCTGCGCAGCCCCGGTCCTTGCTTTATTCAGCGGCGGCGACGTCACCCGGCCAGCTATTGAGATCGAGCCATTCGGCGAAGGCATCCTCGGCCATGGGCCGCGCGATGGCAAAGCCCTGCTGTCCGTCGCAGCCGACCTCGACCAGGATGTCGATCTGGGGGCGGGTCTCGACGCCTTTGGCGATGATCTTCATGCCGTGTTCCTGGGCTTCGCCGACCAGCTTTTTCAGTTTCTCGACCATGGCGTCGTCGCTGTCGAGGGCGCCGACGATCTTGCGGTCAACCTTGGTCAGCGCCAGCGGAATGCGGCGCAGGTGCTCGGGGTTGCCGGCATCGGCGCCGAAGTCGTCGAGCCAGATCGGCACGCCCATCTCCGAGAGATCGCGCAGAGCCTTGAGGTTTTGCCCCCAGCCGGCCTCGTAGAGGACACGCTCGGCAATCTCGATGGCCAGCTGCTCGGGCTGCATGGCGTGGGTTTCGATGGCAGCGCGCACCTGATCGGCAGCCCCACCAGAGCGCAGTTCGGCGCCGGTGAAGTTGACCGAGACGACGGGCGGCGCGATGCCGCGCCCGCGCCACTCGGCGTAGTTGGCGCAGGAGCGCTCCAGCAGCACCCGCGAGACCTCGGTCAAAAGCCCGGCGCGGATTGCGGTGGGGATGAACACGCCAGCGGGCACGGTGCCTTTGGCCGGGTCCTCCCACCGCGGCAGCGCTTCGGCGGAGAGCATCTGCACTCCCGCCGGATCCATCACCGGCTGAAACCACGGCGCAATGCGTCCGTCGGCGATGGCGGCTTTCAGTCCCTCGATTAGGGCGGTGTCGTCCTCGGCCATGGGCTCTCTCTCTCCTGGTATGCCAGCGCAGTACGCGGGATTGAACCGGGAGTGTCTGAAGATCGGGTTTATGCCCGATCCATGGCCTTCGCTCGCAAGGATCGGGCGACGGGGAGCATGGCCCCGCCGCCGCCGCGAAAATCCCTCAAGCCGCCGCGGTGTCCTCGGCCATCTCGACGCTCTCTGCAGGGTAAGTCGGGTAGAGGCCGTGGTTCATGGCCAGTTGCTGGACAAGCCCCAGTACCACGTCCAGCGTCGGCGTCGGGTGGCCGGTGATGCGCCCCATCTCCTGGACCGCGGTGACCAGCGCGTCGATCTCCATCGCCTTGCCGGCCTCGAAGTCCTGCAGCATGGAGGTGCGGTGTTTGCCCACCTTGGCCGCGCCATTGATGCGCCGCTCCACATCGACGCGAAAGGACGAGCCCAGGCTCTCGGCGATGGCTTGGGCCTCCAGCATCATGGCGCGGGCGGTCTCGCGCGAGGTGGGATCGGCAGCGACCACATCGAGGGTGCCGCGCGTCAGCGCCGAGATCGGGTTGAAGCACAGGTTGCCCCAGAGCTTGAGCCAGAGTTCGGAGCGGATGTCGTCGAGCACAGGCGCGCGAAAGCCGGCGCGCTCCAGCACCGCCGAGATCGCCTGGATGCGCTCGGAGGGGGCGCCGTCGGGCTCGCCGAGGGCGAACTTGTCGCCGTAGACGTGCTTTACGATGCCCGGCGCTTCGATCTCGGCCGCCGGATAGACCGAACAGCCGATGGCGCGCTCCGGCCCGATCAGTTCCCACTGACGGTTGCCGCGGTCGACCGCGTCGAGGCGCTTGCCGTCGTGCTCGCCGCCGACTTTGTGGAAATACCACCACGGCACGCCGTTCTGACAGCAGACCACGGCGGTGCTCTCGTGCAGGAGCGGCACGATGTAGGAGGCCGACTCCCAGGATTGGTGCGCTTTGAGGCAGTTGAACACCACGTCCACGGGGCCAATCTCGCGCGGATCGAGCGCGGCCTTGATCGCCACCGTGGTCTCGGCGCCGTCCTTTTTGAGGGTGAGGCCACCCTCCTGGATCGCCGCCAGATGCTTGCCGCGGGCGATGACCGAGACCTCGATATCTTCAAGCTGGCCAAGCCCCGCCGCCAGATAGCCGCCGATGGCACCGGCTCCGAAAACGCAAATCTTCATGGGGTGTCCTTTCGGCGATTTTTTTTGAGGGAGCTTGAGAGGAATTGGGGCGGGCCGAGGTCCGGCACCGTCCCTCTATCTAGGGCGCGTGGGCGCGTCTAGTCAGTGTTTATTCGGCCCTTACTCGGCGGCCTGCGCGATGGCCTCGGTGCCGGCGGTGCGCCAGTACTCGCAGGCAGCCCCCACACCCGAGCCGGGCTCGACCATGATGCCGCTGTCGCGCATGGCCATCTCGGCCCCGGCCAGCGCCTGCGAGACCATGACCTCATTCAGCCAGCCCAAGTGGCCGATGCGGAAGACACGCCCGGCCACTTTGGCCAGACCCGAGCCGAGCGAGAGGTTGTAGCGGTGATAGGCGCGCGAGATCACGTCGCGCGCATCGGCGTCTTCGGGCACGACGATGGCCGAGACGGTGTCGGAGTACCAGTGCGGATCCTTGGCGCAAAGCTTGAGCCCCCAGGCATGGACAGCACGGCGCACGCCCTCGGCCATGTGGTGGTGGCGGGCGAAGACGTTGTCGAGACCCTCCTCCATCAGCATGTCGATGGAGGTGCGCAGACCCCGCATCAGCGTGGTGGCCGGAGTGTAGGGGAAGTAGCCGGTGGCATTGAGGCGGATCATGTCTTCCCAGGAGAAGAAGGTGCGCGGCAGCGTGGCCGTCTTATGCGCCTCCAGCGCCTTTTGGCTCACACAGATGATCGCGAGCCCCGTGGGCAGCATGAACCCCTTCTGCGAGCCCGAGACGGCGACATCGACGCCCCACTCCTCCATGCGGAAATCGATCGAGGCGACCGAGGAGACGCCGTCAACCATCAGGAGGGCAGGGTGCTTGGCCGCGTCCATGGCCTGGCGAACGAGGCCGATGTCGGAGGTGACGCCGGTGGCGGTCTCGTTCTGGCAGACGAAGACCGCTTTGATCTTGTGCTCGGTGTCGGCGCGCAGGATGCGCTCGTACTCGGCGTAAGGCGTGCCCTCACCCCACTCGATGTCGAGGGCCTGGACGTCGAGGCCGAAGCGCTCGCACATGTCGACCCAAAGGTGGGAGAACTGGCCGAAGCGGCTCATCAGCACCTTGTCGCCGGGCGACAGCGTGTTGGCGATGGCTGACTCCCAGCCGCCGGTGCCCGAGCCCGGGAAGATGAACGCCTGCCCAGTCTCGGACTTGAAGCACTTGGCGGTGTCGGCGAGCAGCGGCGTGACGAACTCGGGAAAGTCGGGCGCGCGCATGTCTTCGAGCGCGATGTCCATCGCCTGACGCACGCGGAAGGGCATGTTGGTGGGCCCGGGGATGAACAGGGCGGTGTTGCCGGTTTTCATGGACGTATCCTCCGATTTGATTGGGCGGGCGTTTGTCTTGGTCACGCCCCTACCGGTTGGAGATGGGGTGCGCCCATCAAAAAAAACTTTGCGCAAGGCGAGGCGGGCTTTCGCGCGGTGGGAGGAAGGCCGTCATGGGTAGCTCGTCGATACTCATATCGGGCAATCCGGCCCCGAATTGCCACAGGGTGGAAAAATTCGGAGCGCGGTTTCGTAGAACGGAAACAGTGGGTCGGATCGGGGAAGGGTGTTTCCGGGCCCGCCATCAGATGCGGCATAGTGTCGCAATTAGTAATTTCAGGGCATCAGTAGCAGTTTGCCGCGATGGCCGGCGCTCTCCATCAGGGTGTGGGCGGCGGCGGCGTCTTCCAGCGCAAAGCGCCGGTCGGTGACGCTCTTGAGCAGGCCTTGGCCAAACAGCGGCCAGACGTGCGCCTCCAGGGCGCGCGCGATTGCGGCCTTGAAGGCGTCGGGGCGCGAGCGCAGGGTCGAGCCGGTGTAGCTGAGGCGCTTGAGCATCACCGGCATCAGGTCGATCTCTACGCGCGAGCCGGCGTTGAAGGCCAGTTGGACGATGCGCGCATCGGCCCGCGCGGCCTTGATGTTGCGCGCCACATAATCGCCCCCGACGATATCGAGGATCAGATCGGCCCCGCCTGCGCCGCGCACCACGCCGACGAAGTCTTCGCTGCGGTAGTCGATGGCCGTGGCGCCGAGCGCCTCGCAAAACGCGCAGGCCTCGGCCGAGCCCTCGGTGGCAAACACCTCAAGCCCAAGCGCCACGCCAAGCTGGATCGCGGTCGAGCCGATGCCGCCTGCGCCGCCGTGGACGAGCAGGCGCGCGCCTTTGGGCGGCACCTCGGGGTGAAACAGGTTGGACCAGACCGTGAAGTAGGTCTCACACAGCCCCGCCGCGTCCTGCTCGGAGACGCCCTCGGGCAGCCCCAGACAATGCTCGGCCTGGATGGCGACATACTCGGCATAGCCGCCGCCGTTGGTGAGCGCACAAAGCCGCTCCCCCACCGACCAGCGCGTGACCCCCTCACCAAGCGCCACCACCTCGCCCGCGACTTCGAGGCCAAGCAGATCCGAGGCACCCTTGGGCGGCGGATAGAGCCCGCGGCGCTGCATCAGATCGGGGCCGTTGACGCCAGCCGCGCTCACCCGCACCACCACCTCGCCAGGCCCTGCCTCGGGGCGGGGGCGCTGCCCGAGGCGCAGAACCTCCGGGGCGCCGCCTTCACCGTGCTCGATTACCCGCATCGTCTCGCCCATATCGCGTCCTCCGCCTCGCTAGACCATGGGCCTCTCCTAGCCCGGGTCAGGCCGCGCGGGCAAAGGGCGCGTGCTCGCCATCTGGCACAAGCGTTGCCCTGAAGTGACGCCTTAGCGCCTTCCCACAGAGCGGGGCCCGCCCGTACCGACGCGCGGGACTTGCGCGCTAGCTCTCAAGCCAAGCGCCCGTGGCGGGTGAGGATGGAGGCGTGCATGGACGTTTTACTGATCTGGCTGGCAACGACGGCGGTGTTTCTCGGTGTCGATGCGGTCTGGCTCAAGACGGTGATGCGGCCTTTGTTCGAACGCCACGTCGGCGCGCTGCTTTTGGCCTCGCCGCGCCTTGGCGTGGCGGCGGGGTTTTATGTGTTCTATTGCCTTGGCATCGCCTATTTCGCCGTTCTGCCCGCGCTGGAAGGTGGTGGCCTTTGGGCGGCGGTGCGCGATGGTGCCATTCTCGGCTTGCTCGCCTATGGCACCTATGAGGCGACCAATCTTGCCACGCTCAAAGGCTGGCACTGGAGCATGTCGGTGGTCGATACGCTCTGGGGGGGAGCACTTTCGGCCTTGGCGGCGGCGGCGGGGTATTTGGTGGCTTGAAGGTCTGTTGACATCTGGTTAATTGTTCCCTCTTCGTTTACGAATGTCCGCCTGACTCGCAGAGTTGATTCCGCAGCCCTGATTCCAAGGAGCCCCCATGGCCGAGCAGAAGTTCCTGAGCGTCCGCGGCGCGCGCGAGCACAATCTCAAGGGCGTCGATGTCGACATCCCGCGCAACACGCTGACGGTGATCACGGGGCTCTCTGGCTCGGGCAAGTCCTCGCTGGCGTTTGATACCATCTACGCCGAGGGCCAGCGCCGCTATGTCGAGAGCCTCTCGGCCTATGCGCGCCAGTTTCTCTCGATGATGCAAAAGCCCGATGTCGATCACATCGAAGGCCTCTCGCCCGCCATCTCCATCGAGCAGAAGACCACTTCGAAAAACCCGCGCTCGACGGTCGGCACCGTCACCGAGATCTACGACTACCTGCGCCTGATGTTTGCGCGCGCCGGCACGCCCTATTCGCCGACCACCGGGCTGCCCATCGAGGCGCAGCAGGTCTCGGACATGGTCGACCGGGTGCTCAGCCTGCCCGAGGGCACGCGGGCCTATCTGCTTGCCCCCATCGTGCGCGACCGCAAGGGCTCCTATGTCAAGGAATTGGCGGAGCTGCGCAAACAGGGCTTTCAGCGGGTCAAGATCGACGGCGCCTTCCATGAACTCGACGAAGCGCCGAGCCTCGACAAAAAACTCCGCCACGACATCGACGTCGTCGTCGACCGCCTGGTGGTCAAGCCCGGCCTGGAGACGCGCCTGGCCGACAGTTTTTCCACCGCCCTCGGTCTGGCCGACGGCATCGCCGTGATCGAGACCGCGCCCAGCGAAGGCGAGCCTGAGCGGATCCTATTCTCGGAGAACTTCTCGTGCCCGGTCTCGGGTTTTACGATTGCCGAGATCGAGCCGCGGCTCTTCTCCTTCAACGCGCCCTTCGGTGCCTGCCCGGCCTGCGATGGCCTCGGCGTCGAGCTATACTTCGACCCGGCGCTGGTGGTGCCCGACCCCTCGCTCTCGCTCGCCCAGGGCGCGCTGGCCCCTTGGGCGAAATCCAAGACCCCTCACTTCCGCCAAACCATCGAGGCCATTGGCAAGCACTACGGCTTTTCCGTCTCCAAGGCGTGGGACAAGCTGCCGAAATACGCCCAGCAGGTGATGCTCTACGGCTCGGGCGAGGACAAGATCAGCTTCCGCTTCGACGACAACGGCCGCGTCTACAAGACCGAGCGCGTCTTCGAGGGCGTCATCCCCAATATGGAGCGGCGCTGGCGCGAGACCGATTCGTCCTGGGTGCGCGATGAGTTCGAGCGCTATCAGGCCAACCGCCCCTGCGCGGCTTGCGGGGGCTATCGCCTGCGCGAGGAGGCGTTGGCGGTCAAGATCGGCGGGCGCCACATCGGCCAGGTGACCGAGATGTCGATCCGCGACGCCTTTGCCTGGGCCGAGACGGTGGAGGCCGATCTGAGCCCACAAAAACGCGAGATCTCGGCGGCGATCCTGAAAGAGATCCGCGAGCGCCTCGGCTTTCTGGTCAATGTGGGGCTCGAATACCTGACCCTGGCGCGCGCCGCCGGTACGCTCTCGGGCGGTGAGAGCCAGCGCATTCGCCTCGCCTCGCAGATCGGCTCGGGGCTGACCGGCGTGCTCTATGTCCTCGACGAGCCCTCCATCGGGCTCCACCAGCGCGACAACGACCGCCTGCTTGAGAGCCTCCGCGGCCTGCGCGACCAAGGCAACACCGTCATCGTGGTCGAGCACGACGAAGAAGCGATCCGCACCGCCGATCATGTCATCGACATCGGCCTGCACGCCGGCATCCACGGCGGCGAGGTGATCGCCGCAGGCCCCCCCGCCGCCATCGCCGCCGAGCCGCGCTCGATCACGGGGCAGTATCTGGTGGGGACGCGCGAAGTGGCCATCCCGGCCCAGCGCCGCCCCGGCAACGGCAAGCACCTCACCATCGAGGGCGCGACAGGCAACAACCTCCAGGACGTGAGCGTCCAGATCCCGCTGGGGACGCTGACCTGCATCACCGGCGTCTCGGGCGGGGGCAAATCGACGCTGACCATCGAGACCCTGTTCAAGACCGCCGCCAATCGCCTCAATGGCGCGCGCACCCAGCCAGCGCCCTGCCGGCGCATCACCGGGCTCGACCAGCTCGACAAGGTGATCGACATCGACCAGTCGCCCATCGGGCGCACGCCGCGCTCCAACCCGGCCACCTACACCGGGGCGTTTACGCCGATCCGCGATTGGTTTGCCGGGCTCCCTGAATCTAAGGCGCGCGGCTACAAACCGGGGCGGTTTTCGTTCAACGTCAAAGGGGGCCGCTGCGAAGCCTGCCAAGGCGACGGCGTCATCAAGAT
>JBCDHK010000055.1:0-14921 GCA_038750185.1 Pseudomonadota bacterium | reverse complement strand
GTCTCGCTCAAGAGCCAGGCGGGCGAGGACCTGACCGCCTTCGAAGAACGCGTGCGCGGCTGGCCGCTGGTGCGTGAGTGCTTCATTCTGAACGGTGAGATCGAGTTTCTGCTCAAGTGTCTGGCGCCCAATCTGGCCACCTTTCAGACCTTCCTGACCGATCATCTGACCGCCGCGCCCAATGTCGCCTCGGTCAAGACCTCGTTGGTGATCCGCGCCTCCAAGGACGAGCCGGGCGTGCCGTTTGAGATGGACGAGGAGGTGCTTGACGCCGCGAGTTAACGCGCGCCGTCGCCCCCTATTCGGGTGAGCCATGCGCGGACGTCTCGCGCGGCGCTGGCTTGGGGCCATTGCGTTATATTATAACACACTATATAGCTCCTGCGTCCGTAGACGACGCAGAGAAACCATGCGCTCCCAGGCACCCCAGAGACCAACACATGTGCCGCGCGTTTTGCGCCGTGGCGGTGACGCAGTAGTCGGATTGGCGTACGCGGGCAGAGCCTGCACGCCCGCCAGGACACGCGCATGAGCGCGGCCCTTACTTTCGAGGATTTGACCCTCGGCTATGACCACACGCCCGCGGTGCGCAATCTTTGCACCGGCATTGCCAAGGGTAGCCTCACCGCCATCGTCGGCCCCAACGGCGCGGGCAAATCGACCCTGCTCAAGGGCGTGACCGGCACGCTGGCACCGCTGCACGGACGGATTTCCCTCAGCGCGCCAGAGCGCGCCCAGATCGCCTATCTACCCCAGCAATCCGATATCGACCGCACCTTCCCGATCTCGGTGGTCGATCTGGTCGGCATGGGGCTCTGGCGCGAGATCGGCGCCTTCGGCGGGCTTGACCGCACCCAGCGCGCGCGCGTTGGCCAAGCAATTGCCGCCGTGGGGCTCTCTGGGCTGGAGGCGCGCCCCATCGCCACGCTCTCCGGCGGCCAGATGCAGCGCACGCTGTTTGCGCGGCTCCTGCTCCAGGACGCCCCGCTCGTGCTGCTCGACGAACCCTTCGCCGCCATCGACAGCGCCACCCTCACCGATCTGCTCAAGATCGTCCGGCGCTGGCACACTGAAGGGCGCACCGTGCTGGCTGTCCTGCACGATGATGACACGGTACGCGCGCATTTTCCCGAGACGCTGATGCTGGCGCGCGATCTGGTCGCCCATGGGCCGACGGCGCAAGTACTGACGGCGGAAAACCAGTTTCGCGCGCGCCAGATGTGCGAAGCCTGCGCCGGCCCGCCCCACACCTGCCTGCGCGGTGCGGCATGATCTGGGACGCGCTCATCGAGCCCTTTGCGGCCTATGGCTTCATGCGCCGCGCGTTGATCGGCTGTGTGGCGATTGCGCTTGGGGCAACACCTGTCGGTGTGTTTTTGATGCTGCGCCGGATGAGCCTGACCGGCGATGCCATGGCCCACGCCATCCTGCCCGGTGCGGCCATCGGCTACCTGATCGCCGGGCTCTCATTGACGGCCATGACCATCGGTGGACTGATTGCGGGAATGGCGGTGGCGCTATTCTCGGGCTTCGTCTCGCGGGCGACACCTCTGCGTGAGGACGCCTCGCTGGCTGCCTTCTATCTGATCTCGCTGGCGGTGGGCGTGCTGATCGTCTCGACGCGTGGCAGCAATGTGGATCTGATGCATGTGCTGTTTGGCACGGTGCTGGCGCTCGATAATGCGGCGCTCACCTTGCTCTGTGCCATTGCCAGTGTGACGCTTATCACATTGGCGGCCTTGTTTCGCCCGCTGGTGCTCGAATGCGCCGATCCGCAGTTTCTGCGTTCGGTGAGCGGGTGGAGCGCGGTGACGCATTTCGCGTTTCTCGCTTTGGCCGTGCTCAATCTGGTCGGCGGCTTTCACGCGCTTGGCACGCTGATGATCGTCGGGATCATGATCTTACCGGCGGCGGCGGCGCGGTTTTGGGCCTCTAGCGTGGGCGGCATGATCGCGGTGGCGGTCTTGGTGGCCATCGTCTCGGGCATGGCCGGGCTGTTGCTCTCCTACCATTACAGCCTGCCCTCGGGGCCGGCCATCATCCTCGCCGCTGGCGTGGCCTACGCGCTCTCGCTCATCGCCGGTCCCATCGGCGGTCTCGGTCGCAGCGCGCTGGGATATCCCAACATTCAAGCGTGAAAGGACGCCCATGTACACCCGCAGAACCCTCCTAGCCACCGCCGCCCTCACCCTGGCCCTCGCCGCCCCCGTGGGCGCGCGCGCCGATGCCCCCATCCCCGTGGTCGCCACCTTCTCGATCCTGGGCGACATGGTGGCGCGCATCGGCGGCGAGCACATCGCCCTCACCACCCTGGTCGGCCCGGGCGGCGACGCGCATGTCTATCAGCCGACCCCCGCCGATGCCCGCGCCGTGAGCGAGGCGGATGTCCTGTTTGTCAACGGGCTCGACTTTGAGGGCTGGCTCGACCGCCTGGTCGAGGCCTCAGACTTCGACGGCACCCGCGTGGTCAGCACAAAGGGCATGGCCGCGCTCCCGTTCGAGGAAGGCGACGACCATGACGACGACCACGCAGGCGAGGCCCATGGCGGGCATGACGACCATGCTGGTGAGGCGAAAGGCGAGCATGGGCATTCTGAACACGGGCACGATGAACAGGGACACGACGACCACAGCGAACATGCCGAAGGCGACCACCACGGCCACGATCATGGCGCCTTTGACCCCCACGCCTGGCAGAGCCTGGAGTTTGCCGTCACCTACATCGACAACATCACAGCGGCTCTAGCCACGGCCGATCCGGCCAATGCAGCCACCTTCTACCAAAACCGTGCAGCGTATGTGGCTGAGATCGAAGCCCTCGATGCCGAGATCCGCGCAATTGTGGCAGCGCTGCCCGAGGACCGGCGCACCGTCGTCACCTCGCACGACGCCTTTGGCTATTTCGAGGCGGAATACGGGCTGGCCTTTGAGGCGCCCCAGGGGCTTAGCACGGAAAGCGAGCCCTCGGCTGCGGATGTGGCAGCAATGATCGACCAGATCCGCGAGGAGAGTATCTCGGCGGTCTTTGTCGAGAGCATCACCGACAACCGCCTGCTCCAGCAGATCGCCAGTGAGACGGGCGCGACGATCGGGGGGACGCTGTATTCCGATGCGCTGTCCGAGCCCGATGGCCCCGCCGGTACCTACCTCGACATGATGCGCCACAACGCGACCACCATCGCAGCCGCGCTGTCGTCTCAGGGGTAGCAGGCGGGGGCGCCGCGTCTGAGACGTTGGCGCTGTCGTCACGGCGCACGCAATCGGCCCCATGGTGGGGCCGAAGGAGGCACGGATGCGTGCAAATCTAGGCGCGTCGAGTTTGCGGCGCAGGCGGCGCAACGGCGATGTCATGCGCGAATTCGACCGCTTACCCGCCGATCTGCGCTGTTGGCTTGCCCATGCCATTCTGCCTTGGGCGCCGCGCTCGGTACGCCGGAGCTTTAGCCGTGCGCTGGCGAAGACGGGGGATCGCTCGCTCGCGCTGGCCGAACTTGATCGGATCGAGAGCAAACTGGTGGCCCGCGATGCCCGCAAGATCTGGGGCGACGATCACCCCTGGGCGGGCTGATCTCCTGGGCGGGCTGATCCCCTGGGCTGGCTGACCCCACCAAGCGCCCCCGCCGCATCGCCTGTTACCCTGCCAGAGGCCGGGCTAGCCCCTGCCCTACCGGATCACACGCTCTCCTGCCCGTGCTGGACCACCAGCGCTGGAATGGCATCGAGGGGGTGTTCTTCGATGACGCCGCCGTGGCGCAGGGCTTCTTTGGGCATGCCGTAGACGACGCAGGATGCCTCGTCCTGGCCGATGGTGAAAGCGCCGGCGTCGCGCATTTCCTTGAGGCCGCGTGCGCCGTCGTCGCCCATGCCGGTGAGGATGACGCCGATGGCATTGGCGCCGGCGGTCTGGGCGACCGAGCGAAACAGCACATCGACCGAGGGCCGGTGGCGGCTGACCAGCGGGCCGTCTTCGATGCGCACGCGATAGTTGGCGCCCGAGCGCTCCAACAGCAAATGGCGGTTGCCTGGAGCGATCAGCGCCTGGCCGCGCAGCATGCTGTCGCCGTCTTCGGCCTCGCGCACGGTGATCTGGGTCGAGGCGTCGAGGCGTTCGGCGAAGGCGCGGGTAAAGCCGGCGGGCATGTGCTGGACGATGACGATGGGCGGGGCGAAGGGCGGCAGGGCTTCGAGCAGAAAGCGCAGCGCTTCGGTGCCCCCGGTCGAGGCGCCGATGGCGACCATGGTCTGGGTGGTCTTGGCCATGGCGGTGGGGGCTTGCGTCTTGGCGAGCACGGCATCGGCGGACTGGCGCCCTTCGACGGGCACGGGCGGCGGGCGCAGACCAAGGCGGGCTTGGGCAGCGCCGCGGATGGCATCTTGGATGCGCACGGTGGATTCTTCGAGGAAGCGCTTGGTGGCCACGCTCGGCTTTTGCACGATGTCGACGGCACCGGCATCGAGCGCTTCCATCAGCGTGCGCGTGCCCTCGCCCACCAGCGACGAGCAGACGATCACCGGGATTGGGCGCTGTGCCATCAGGCGGCGCAGGAAAGTGATGCCGTCCATGCGCGGCATTTCGACATCGAGGGTGATGACATCGGGGATTTCCTGGCGCAGGCGCTCGGCGGCCTGGAACGGATCGCCGGCGGTGGCCATGACTTCCAGGTCTGGCGCGGCGTCGATCAGCGCGGTCATGGTTTGGCGCACGACGGCGCTGTCGTCGACGATCAGCACCCTGGTTCGCCGTACGGGCGCGCTGGCGTGGGCTGTGGAGGGTCGGTTCATCGGCGCGTTGGGCATGATGGGGCGACCTTGTGATAGAGCGAGGGGCGGATCTGATCGAGGCCGTAGTCGCTGGCGTGGACTGTTTCGGAGTGGCCGGTGAACAGATAGCCGCCTGGGGCGAGACGGCGGACGATATTGGCCAACACGCGCGCACGGGTGGCGGCGTCGAAGTAGATCAGGACGTTGCGTACGAAGATGACATCGGCGGCGATGGCGGGGAGTTCGGCGTTGGCGAGCAGATTGGCTTGGAGCCAGCGGGTGCGCTCGCGCAGCTCTGGCACGATGCGGTAGGGTCCGGCGGCGCCCTCACGGGCGCTGAGCAGATAGCGCCGACGCCTCTCCAGCGCGATGCCGGCGATTTCCTCCCCGTCGTAGATGGCGTGTTCGGCGCGGCGCAGGATGGCGCGGCTGATGTCGGTGCCATAGCCGCGGCAGGCGAGGGTGCGCCCTTGGGCAAGGCCGACTTCGGCGACGATGATAAGGGCCGAGTAGAGTTCTTGGCCCGAGGAGCACGCGGCACTCCAGAGCACCAGATCGCGTGTGGTTCCGGCGCCTTGTGCGATCAGGGCGGGCAGGCCCTGGCTGGCGAGCCAGTCGTACTGGGCGCTTTCGCGAAAGAAGCTGGTGGTATGGGTGGTGAGTGCTTCGACGAAGCTGGAAAGCTCGCGCGCGCCCTCGGCGCTTTGCAAGAGTGCGGTGTAGGCCGCAAAATCGGGCAGGCCGAGCCGGGCGAGGCGCGGTGCGAGGCGGGCTTCGAGGAAGTCCGGCTTGGCTTCGTCGACCACCAGCCCGCCCTGGGCATGGGCCAGGCGTGCCAGTACGGCACAGTCTTGGGGGGTGAGTGCCGGTGCCGAGGGCGGAGCGTGAGTGACCGTTGCGGGTTGGCGCGGCGTGGGCGAGGGGGTTGCCATGGCGGTCACATCGTCATGGCGTCGCCGGCGTGGAAGATCCGATCGACATCGAGCAGCACGACTAGGGCGCCATCCAAGCGGGTTAGTCCTTTGATGCCGTGGCCTTCGATGCTGCCGAGGGCAGCGGTGGGGGCGGGTTCGATATCGGTGTCGGCGATTTGGGTGACGTCGAGCACGCGTTCGGCAAGGATGCCGATGGGCAGTTTGTGGCCGTCGCGCACGATTTCGAAGACGACGATGCGCGTCTCGGCGCTGGGTTCGGTGCCAGGCAGGCCGAGGCGTCCTGCCAGGTCGATCAGCGGGATTGCTTCGCCGGCGGTATCGATCACGCCTTGGCAATCGGGTGCGCCGCCGGGCAGGCGCGAGACCTTTTGGCGGTTGAGGATTTCGCGCACGTGGGCGACATCGACGCCGAAGGTCTGTTCAGCCAGATCGAAGGTGACGTAGGTCCGCGTGGCGGTATCGGCATCGGTGGGCGTTTCGCTACCGAGTGCGATGTCTGGATCGGCCGTGGTGGGCTCGGTCATGGGCGCGCTTACCCCTGGTAGCTTTGGAAGCGGTCGTCGGAGATGGCATCGGCGGCGAGGTCGAGATCGAAGCCGTTGATGTCGGGGTCGGTGCTTGGGATTGCCGGGACGCCGGCGCTGCCGACGGGGCTGGGCGCGGGGGCAGCGCCCACGGTGGTCAGGGTGCCGATATCGAAGAAGCCGATCACGGTGGTCAGTTCGCGCGCCTGGGTGGCGAGCGATTCGGAGGTGGCGCTCGATTCCTGGGCGGCGGCGGCGTTGCGTTGGATGATGCGATCGAGATCGCGGATTGCGCCGTTGATCTGTTCGGCGCCAATGTTTTGCTCGCGCGTGGCGGCGGAGATTTCCTGTACCAGATCGGCGGTGCGCTGGATGTTGGGCACCAGTGTCTCCAGCATCCGCCCAGCCTCTGAGGAGACCGAGACCGTCTCCGACGACAGTTGGCTGATCTCGGCGGCAGCGGCTTGGGAGCGCTCGGCCAGTTTGCGCACCTCCGAGGCGACGACGGCGAAGCCTTTGCCGTGCTCGCCCGCGCGGGCGGCTTCGACGGCGGCGTTGAGGGCGAGCAGGTCGGTCTGGCGGGCGATTTCCTGGATGATGGTGATCTTTTCGGCGATGGTTTTCATGGCCGAGACCGCGTTGCCGACGGCTTCGCCCGAGCGCTGGGCGTCGGCTGCCGATTGGGAGGCGATCTTTTCGGTCTGTGCCGCGTTGTCGGCCGATTGGCGGATGTTGGCGGTCATCTCCTCGACCGAGGCGGAGGCGTTTTGCGCGGCCGAGGCTTGCTGATTGGCGCCTGAGGAGATTTGTTCGGCGGTTTGCGAGAGCTCGCGCGAGGAGCTGTCGACACCGGCGGCGCTGGCCGAGGCTTTGGTAATCACATCGCGCAGGCGTTCCAGCATGCGCTCCAGGGCAACGCCGAGGCGGTCGTCGGCGGAGGCGGCGCTGAAGTCGGTTTTGAGATCGCCATCGGCGATGCGGCTGGCGACGTCGACTTTGTCGCGCAGGTTGGCGATCATGCGGGCTGTGGCTTGGCGCAGGTGGGCGATCTCGTCGTTGCCTTGTTCGTCGATGACGATATCGAGCTTGCCTTCGGAGACCTGGGCGGCGGCTTCGATGCTTTCTTGCAGGCCGCGCGAGACCGAGCGCGCGATCAGGGCGGCGACAGCTACGCCGAGCAAGAGCGAGGCGACGGCGGCCACGGCCACGGCGACCAGGGCGAAGGCGGTGGTGGCTTCGCTGTCGGTTTTTCCCTCGGCCAAGCGCTGATCGCTGAGGCGGATCAGGTCGCGTAGCGTGGCGCGGGCGGCATTGAGCGCCTCGGCGGCGGCCCCGTTGGACAAGGTACGCGCGCGCCCTCCGGTGTTCTCCAGGGCTTTGGCGACCACGCGGTCCATCACCTCGGTGAACTGGGCGAAGGCGGTTTTGACGGCGGCCATTTCCGCTGCCACCGCTTCGCCATAGACGGCGCCTTCCAGGCGTTCGAGCATTTCGGCATCGGTGGCGATCTCAGCTCGAAATTGTTCGGCGTAGCGCTCCTTATCGGCTTGATCGGGAAAGATCACCGCCGCTTTGGCGCGCGCCAGCGCAAGAATGGCGAAGCGCTCGACGGATAGGACCTGGCGATCCAGGCTGCCTTCAAAGCCGATGGCGTTTTCCTGGGCGGCGCTGAGACGTTGTAGCGCAATGGTCAGGGCCTCCAACGCCGGCTCGCCTTCGCTGAGCAGCAGATCGCGGGCTTTGCCATCTGTATTGTCTTGGCCGAGGGCGATGACCTCCTCGTTGTACTGGAAATACACTGAGGCTTGTTCGCGGAATTGGTCGAGCAGGCCGCGCGCTTCGGGGCCGATCAGGCTTTGCAGGCGATCGCTGGTGGTTTCGATCTCGGCGGCGAAGGCGGCGATGCCGGCGGCATTGGCCTCGCGGTCGGCGGCAGTATTGGCTAGCAGCAGACTCTTTTGGCTACGTGAGATTGAGACCATCGTCTCACTAAGCTCATTGCTGAGCACCAATTGGGGCACGGTTTCGTCGACCAGGGTGGCGGTGCGGGTATCGGCGGCGATCAGTTCATAGGCTGCATAGGCCGCCACACCGGCACCGAGCAGGATGGGCAGGGCGAAGCCGCCGAGGATCTTGGTTTTCAGGGTCAGGGTCATCGGGGGCTCCTGGGCGCTGGGGCCGGCTTTCTTTACGGTTGGGCCTTAGCCGTCTGGACTGGGGCGTCTGAATTGGGGCGTCTGGACTGGGATATCTGGCTGGGGCAGCCGTTTGACGAGGTTGACTGGATCCTGCGGGACGGCTGGGCCGCTACTGGGGGGATTGCGCGCGGGGCTGGTCTTACCCCGGCTCGAACACGGCTTCGGTCTTAAGCAGCACCACCAGATCGCCGCCGCGTTTGGCGATGCCCGCGAGATAGCCCGTGGGCCAGCCGACACCGATTTCGGGCACCGGCTCGATGGCATTGGCGTCGAGATCGAGCACTTGTTCGACGGCATCGGCCTCGATGGCGAGGCGGGTGGTCTCCTCGCCAAGCGCCACATCGAGCACCACCATGCGGCTGTCGGCGGTGCGTTCTGCCGGGGCGATGCCAAGGCGTTGGCGCAGCGCCACCACGGGCACCACCGAGCCGCGCACATTGATCAGCCCAGGCGCGAAGGCGCTGGCGTGGGGGACGCGGATGGCGGGCAGCGGATCGATGATTTCGCGCACGCGCTCGACCTCGATGGCAAAGATCTCGCCCTGGAGGCGAAAGGTGAGCAGCGTGCGCCGCGCCGGCACCGGTGTACCGGCCTTGGCGGGCGTGGCCGCGGAAACTCGGGGGGCAGGCGCGCTCATGCCGCCTCCGCGATCTGGCCGCCGCTGGCGCGCACGATGGCCAGCGGATCGAGGATCAGCGCCACCGAGCCGTCGCCGAGGATGGTGCCCCCGGCGAGCCCTGCGATGTCGCGGTGGTAGGGGCTGAGCGATTTGATCACGGTTTGGTGCTGGCCGACGATTTCGTCGATCACCAGCCCGACGCGGCGTTTGTCCATGCGCACGATGACGATGCGCCGCGTCGCCTCGCGCTCGGGCGCGGCAAAGCCGAATTGCTCGACCAGATCGATGAACGGCACGAGTTCGTTGCGGATGGTCAGGATGGCGCGCCCGGAGTCGCGGCTGGTTTCCTCAGCGGTCATCTCGACGCATTCGTCGACGGTGGCGAGCGGCAACACGAAGGCCTGCGGGCCAATGCGCACCAAGAGCCCTTCGATGATGGCGAGCGTGAGTGGCAGACGCAGCGTGATGTCGGTGCCACGCCCGGCGTGGCTGTCGACCTCGACCGAGCCGCCGAGATCGTTGATCACCGAGCGCACCGCATCCATGCCGACACCACGCCCCGAGACCGAGGAGAGCTTTTCGGCGGTGGAGAAGCCGGGCGCGAAGATCAACTGGTTGATTTGCTTGTCGCTCAGGTCTTCGTCTTCGCCGATCAAGCCGCGCTCAACGGCGCGCGCACGCACTTTGGCGGTGCGGATGCCGCCGCCGTCGTCTGAGACCGAGACCAGCACCTCGCCCCCCGATTGGCGCGCGGCCATGGTGACGGTGGCGCGCTCGGATTTGCCGGCGGCGCGGCGCTCCTCAATGCCTTCGATGCCGTGATCGACCGAGTTGCGGATGATGTGGACCAGCGGCTCGGACAGGCTGTCGATGACGTTCTTGTCGAGTTCGGTGTCCTCGCCCGCGGTGACCAGCGCCACGTCCTTGCCAAGCTCGGAGGAAAGATCGCGCACGACGCGGCGGAACTTGGAGAATACGGTACCGATGGGCAGCATGCGGATGGAGAGCGTGGCATCGCGCAGTCCGGTGATCAGGCGTTCGATTTCCTCGGCGGTGCCGATCAGATTGGCGTCGGCGCTCTCGCGGGCCAGGCCGTTCAGGCGCGCCTGGGCGATGACCAGTTCGCCGAGTTGGTCCATCAACTCGTCCAGGCGATGGGATTGGACACGTACCGACTCGGATTTCTTGGCCGCTTTGGGTGCCTCCGTTTCAGCCTTGGCCTTGGCTGGGGGCTTGGCTGGCGAGGCGGTGGCAGGCGCTGGAGCAGGGGCTGTGCTGGGCGCAGGCGCGGGGGCTGGCGTCTCGACGGGGCCGAGCGCCTCCAGGCTGAGCGCCTCTTCGTCGGCGAAGAGAAACACGTCTTCAATGGCGCCCTGCCCGGCATCGGTGACGATCTCGCCCGACCACACCAGATGGCAAACCGCGGCATCGAGGGCATCGAGCAGCGGCACGGCCTCGGTTTCGGCCGCGACGGTGCTCTCGCCCAGGTCGGCCAGCTCCTCGATCATCAGATCGGGGCGCAGCCCGTTGCGAAAGGTGCCGGGGCCGGGATCGAAGCGCAGCCGCCAGCGCGCGGGCGCGGCGGGGGTGGTGGCGGCCTCGACCGGGGCGGCGGCGCTCTCTCCACCACCGAGGAAGGCGTCGATGTCCTTGAGCAGCACCTTGCCGTCGGCATCGTCGAGCATGGCGGCGTTGGCGGCGTCATCGGCGCCGATGTCGATCAGGCGTTGGATGTGATCGCGTGAGCGCAGCGAGACGTCGATCAGCGCATCGGTGACCTGTTTGGTGCCCGAGCGCACCGCATCATAGGCGTTCTCGAACGAATGGGTGAAGCGGGCCAGCGCGATGAAGCCGAACATCTCGCCCGAGCCCTTGAGGGTGTGCAGGTTGCGAAACACCGCATCGATCAGTTCGGCATTGGTGGGATCGGCTTCGAGGGCGAGCAGGCGCTCTTCGAGCGACTCCATGACCTCGTTGGCCTCTTGCATGAAGGTCTGCACCGGCAGGGAATGGGTGGTCATGTCGGCTCCCGCAGCATGGCGGCCAAGATACCTGCGTACCCGGCCCGGCAGCGCGAGAATTAGGCAGTGGGCGTTAAGCGGGGCCTAACTGCGATCAGTGGAATGCGTTGAAATCGAGACAATTTATCGGAGTTTGGTCAGCCAAGCACCAGCCAGAGCGCTGAGAGCGCTAACAAGCCACCCATGGCCGCATTAAAGGCGCGCAGGCCCCAGCCGCGCCCGAGCAGACGCGCCATAGCGGTGCCGAATAATGTCCAGCCCTGCGAGGAGGTGAGCCCCGCCAAGGCAAAGACCGCGGCGGCGATGCCCGCCTCGATAACCGGGGTCTCGCCAGAGGCATAGGTGGCGGCGGTGGCGATGCACATGACCCAGGCTTTGGGGTTGACCCATTGAAAGCCGCTGGCCTCGACAAACCCGAGCGGGCGGCTGCCCGTCTGGCCCGAGGCGGCACCGGTAGTGGTGGTGCCAGTGGTAGTGGCGGTGGCCACGCGCCAGGCGAGGTAGAGCATGACGCCAAGGCCAAGCCACGCCAAAGCCTCGCGAAAGGCGGGCGAGCGCTGGAAGACCTCGCCAAGCCCCAGCGCCACCAGAAACAGCATGAGCGGAAAGCCGAGCGCCACGCCGAACGCATGGGGCAACGTCGCGCGCCAGCCGAAGGTGGCGCCGGAGGCCGCCAGCATGGCGTTGTTGGGCCCGGGCGTCCAAACGGCGGAGAGGGCGAAGGCGGTCAGGGCGAGGAGGGTTTCGGCGGGCATGGGTGGTCTCGGACGTAAAAATGTCAGCCTTGCTGACCATCTTTGCTACTGAGCCGCACCAACGCCGCCCTGTCAAGGCGAAAGCCGCTGGCGCGCCACGCGGTGCGGGCGCGCTCTAGGCCATGCCCGATGGCCGGCCCGCGTGGCACACCGGCAGCGATCAGATGGCGCGCCTCCAGGGGAAAAACGGCCGCAGCGCCCGCCGATAGGCGGGCTTCCAGGGCGTCGGGAAGCGTTTTGTGACTGCGCGCAGCACGCAGCAGCACGGCTTGGCGCGCCAAGGGGATACCGGCGCGCTCGGCGAGGATCTCGGGGGGCTCGTCGAGGGCGCTGAGGCGTTGGAGATCGGCCAGGGTGCGCGCTTTGGCGCGGCTCAGCCGCAACGCCCGCTCGGCCTCGACGGGCGAGAGGGCGGCAAGGCGGCAGAGCCAACAGGGCACGGCTCTTGCGGCGGCTTCCAAGGCGATCAGTGCAGAGAGTACCCGCGGCCCACCCTCAATGTCGGCCCCCGGCAGGGTGTGGCTCAGCACGCCAGCCGCCGCCATCGCCGCCACGGCAGGCGATGGGTCAGGGGCGGCGAACAGCTTGGCACACTCGGCCCCGATGCGCTCGCGCGAGAGGCGTTCGATCTTGGCCGCACTGGCTTGGGAGGCCGCCAGGCCCTCTGCATCGAGGCCCGCACGCCCATACCAAGCCGTAAAACGGAAAAACCGCAGGATGCGCAGGGCGTCCTCGGCAATGCGCGTGGTGGAGTCACCGATAAAGCGCACCCGCCCTGCGCGCAGATCGGGCAGGCCGCCGAGCGGGTCGATCACCCGGCCCACAGCATCGGCATAAAGCGCGTTCATGGTGAAATCGCGCCGGCTGGCGTCGAGGGCCCGGTCCTCGGTAAAGCGCACCACGGCGCGGCGTCCGTCGGTGGCGACATCGGCGCGGTAGGTGGTGATCTCAAAGCCGATCCCCCCAGAGACCGCGGTCACCGTGCCGTGGTCGAGACCGGTCGGCACCGCCTTGAGCCCTGCCGCCTCCAGACGCCCGATCACCGTCTCGGGCACGAGCGGGGTGGCCAGATCGACGTCGTCGCTGGGGCGCCCGAGCAGGGCATTGCGCACGCAACCGCCGACGAAAAACGCCTCGGCCCCGAGCGCCTTCAGCACGGCGCGCGTTGCAGGCGCCTCAAGCCAGGCCGGCGCGATGGTCACCGGAGCCTCCGCGCCCGCCATGCGCCGCCTCAGCGCGTGCGCCCGACGAGGCGCTCGCCAAAGCCTTGGAGCATGGCGGCGGTCGCCCCCCAGATGTAATAGTCGCGCCAGGGCATGGCGTAGTAGTGGCGCCGCTCGGGCCCGTGTTCGGTGGTGCGCTCATAATGGGCGCGGGTGTGATTGGCCGGGTCCATCAGGAAATCGAACGGCACCTCGAACACTTCCTCGACCTCGCCCGGATCGGGCAAGGGGCGCCAGTGCGGATCGATCAGCCCGACGAAGGGCGTGACGCGAAAGCCGGTCACAGTGACGTAAGGATCGAGCCGCCCAAGCACATCGACCTGTTCAGGCAGGAGGCCGACCTCCTCACGCGCCTCGCGCAAGGCTGCAGCCAGGGGCGAGGGATCGCCCGGATCGATCTTGCCGCCGGGAAAGGCGATCTGTCCGGCGTGGGCGCGCAGTTTAGCCGAGCGCCGGGTCAACACCACCTGCAACCCCCCCTGGCGCTCGACCAGCGCACAGAGCACGGCGGCGGGGCGGCGCAGGGGCGTTAAGCGGGCGCGCCCGCCGGGGTTGAGATCCTCGTCGGTGCGCTCGGGCGCGGGGGGCAGCGCCAGCGCCGCTTCCACATCGGCACGTGTCAGCCGGGGCTTGTCCGCGGGACGGGCGCGCGTCTTGCGTGCCAAGATCGACCCGTCTGGCACGGGTTCGTTGGGATGCACCGATTGGCCTCCTCGTCACTCCGCGATATAACGTCCCGGCCATAACAGAGGGAGCATTCCGATGGCCTTTGCCTCCAGCACCGCGTTCGGATTCGGCATCCGGGTCGCGGCGTCGATCCTCGTCGTCCTACTAACATATAATCCGACAGGGTTTCTGTCCTATGTCCATTGGGTGCAGGCCGGTTTCGATACCGATGTGGCACTCAAGGTGCTGGCCGGGTTGCTGCTGCTGATCTCCTATGTCGTGTTGCTCAGGGCGACATTCTACTCCATCGGCGTGATCGGGATTGGGCTGGTGGTGGCGGTGCTGGCGGCCTTTGTCTGGGTGATGATCGATCTTGGCGTGCTCTCGCTCGACGATCCGGGGGTGTTGCAGTGGCTGGCGCTGATCGGGGTTGGTGTGGTGATGGGGATCGGGCTGTCCTGGGCGCTGATCCGCAAGCGCTTGAGCGGCCAGTACACCGTCGACGATCCCGACAGCGGCGCCTGAGGGCTGCGCGCCAGGGGCAATCGGCTGGGCAGTCGGCTGGATAATCGGTGGGGGCGATCGGCGGGGGCGGCCTTTTACGGCTGCCCTGACGCGCCTATCTGAGGTGGGAGGAAACGCTCCGCGACGGGCCGGTACACCGACTGCCCACGGAGAACGACATGCCCAATCAGAGCTTTCTCGACGGCTGGTTCCGCAGCCTTGCGCCCTATGAGGGCGAGGCGCTGGTCAGCCACTGGGAACGCTTGCCCGAGCCCTGTATCAGGCGCCGCTTTCTGCGCCCTATGAACCACGCCGCCTTCACCGAGCGCGCCAGCCTGGCGCTGGGCAGCGGGGGTGAGGTCATCGGCTGGTTTCGCGACGGCATCCTGCGGGGCGTGAGCGAGCTTTATACCGATGGCGAGACCGGCGAGGCGGCCTTCACCGTCGAGCCCGGCTACCGCAGCAAGGGCATCGGGCAGGCGCTGCTCGATCACGTCCTGCGCCGGGCACGCAATCGCGGCTGCGCCCGCCTCATCGTCATGACCACGCGGGAGAACCAGCCCATGATCCGCATCGCCACCAAGGCGGGCGCGCATCTGGAGTACGAGGGCACCGAGGTGGTGGGCACCGTCGCCTTAGCGCCGGCGACGGGGTTTTCTCGTCTGGCAGATCTGCGCGAGGACGAGGCTGGCATCCTGGCCAGCATGGCCGCACG
>JBCDHK010000054.1:0-14952 GCA_038750185.1 Pseudomonadota bacterium | reverse complement strand
CCTGGTTTACTTCAGCGACAAGTCGATCCGCCTCATAATCGCGATAAGCTTTTGCAGCATGGCTCGCCCACGCTTGCGGGCTTTGCTGCGCAACAGTGCAATCAGCCAGGACATAGGCGTGTGCTCGGTCATCGGTTTCTCCTTGGGCTGCTATGCCGGCGACGACGATGCCGCATTCATCGGCCTTGGCCCCCGAGGTGACAGGGGGATCGACGGCGACGACGATGCGGACGAGTTCGGGGGCTCGCGTGGTGCGGGCCTCCTCGATGGTCTTGCGCTGCCAGAGCGCGCCCTCGACGGCACCCAGCAGCTCGCCGCCCAGTTCCTGGCGCCCGAAGGCGGTGCCGCGAAAGCGCGCCTCCAGGGCTTCGATGAAGCCTGGGGCGAGGTTGGCGCGGTTGGCGCTGGTGGCAGCGTGGGTGGCCACGGTGCCGGGCGCTGCCAGGATCTCGCGCAACAGGGCCACATCGCGCGGCGTGGTGGTGACGATCTGGCGCGGGTCGCGCCCGAGGCGCAGGCAAAACTGCAAGAGATCCCACGCCTCGCGGGCGCGGGGCCATTTGGCCAGTTCGTCCGACCAGGCGCAGTCGAACTGCGGCCCGCGCAGCGCCTCTGGATTGGCGGCGGAGGCGATGAAGGCCTCGGCGCCGTTGGGCCAGGTCAGGCGTCCGAGCGAGGGCTGGAACGTCGGGCGGCGGTCGGGCGGTGAGCAGGCCAGGAGGCCGCTCTCGCCCTCGATCATCACACGGCGGACTTGGTCGACGGTCTCGCCGAGCAGGCAGATGCGGTGCACTTGGCCGGGAGCCAGTGGCGTGGCGCCCTCGACGCGGGTGCGGATCCACTCGGCGCCAGCACGCGTCTTGCCGGCGCCGCGCCCGCCCAGGATCACCCAGAGGCGCCAGTCTCCCGGCGGCGGGCGCTGGTGGGCGGGGTTGGCCCAGAGTTCCCAGAGCCAGGGCATGGCGGCCAAAGCGTTGGGCGAGAGCGCATCGAGAAAGCGCCGGCGCAGCCGTTCAGGGATCGAGGCGAGCGAGGCGATCGAGGATTTCGGCACGGGCTGTCTCCAGATCGATCAGGCGTTCGCGTTCGGCTTCGCCCGAGCGCCCGAGTTTGAGCCGCACCTCCAACACCGTGCGCAGCGCCGCCTGGGACTGTTTGATCAGGTCGTGGAGCAGGCGGATGCGGCTGGCTTCCTCGGGGTCTTCGGGATCGACTTCGACGCGGTAGCAGCGCTGGATTTCGCGCTCCAGGAAGACGCAGACATCGGCGAAGATGCGGCGTGCGCTCTCCAGGGTGTCTTCCAGCGCGGTGTCGGGGGAGGCGCTATCGGGGAGGTGGGTTTCGCTCCGGTCGGGGGTCTCGTCGCGGGTGGGTGTCACGGCTGGCGCGCCTTTTGCTGGGCAAGGGGTATCGGCCCGGCGCCTGGGGGAGCGCGGGCGATGGAGAAGGCGGCGGATCGTGGGGGCGGGGGTGGCCCGCGGTAGAGCGGACGCGCGGATGGCCCCGGCAGGGTGCCGGGATTACAGGGTGCTGGGACTACGGTGTGTTGCCGATTTTGGAGGTCGGGCTCGGGTGGCCCCGACTGCTACACTTGTTGCAGCCTGTAACAATCAATAGCGTAGAGCGCGCGCTGGGTCAAGAGATTTATCGTTAATATATTAATAATATCAGTAACTTGAGTTAATACTTCATTAACCTATTCAGTCGCCTGCCCCGCCCGCCGCGCTGCTTCGATCCGCCGCCAGACGGCCACGTTGGCGTTGTGCTCGGTCAGGGTCTCAGCAAAGGCGTGCCCGCCGGTGCCGTCGGCGACGAAGAAGTAATACGGACTGTCGGCGGGATTGACCGCAGCCTTGATGGCCGCGCGTCCGGGATTGGCGATGGGGGTCGGCGGCAGCCCTGGAATGCGGTAGGTATTCCAGGGGGTTGGCTGCACCAACTCAGAGCGGCGCAAGCCCCGCCCGAGCGAGCCCTCGCCGCGGGTGATGCCGTAGATTACCGTCGGGTCGGTCTCCAGGCGCATGCCGCGGCGCAGGCGATTGACGAACACCGAGGCGACGATGGTGCGCTCATCCGACTGGCCGGTCTCTTTTTCGATAATCGAGGCCAGGATCAGCGCCTCCTGTGCGGTCTCGATGGGCAGATCGTCGTCGCGGGCGTCCCACGCCTCGGCCAGGATGCGCCGTTGGGCTACCTCCATGCGCCTGATGACTTCAGCCCGCGCCGTGCCGCGCTCGACGAGGTAGGTGTCGGGTGCCAGGGTGCCTTCCTCGGGCACGCGCTCGATCTCGCCGGTGAGGACGTCGTTGCCTTTGAGTAGCTCGACCACCTGCCAACTGCTGAGGCCCTCCGGCACGGTGATCGGAAACTGGATCGAGCGCCCGGAGGTGACCAGATCGAGCACCTCGGGAAGTGCCGCGCGCGCTGGGATGCGGTACTCGCCCGCCTTCACCACCGCACCCTGGCGGGTATAGCGCATGCCAAGGCGAAACAGCCCCGCGCCATCGAGCAAGCCCCAGACCGCGCTCTCCGGCAGCACGCCGGCGTCGGCCAGACGCTCTGCCGCCTGACTCATGGTGTCGCCGCGCTCGATGGTGACGATGCGCGCCTCGGCCAGTGGCCCCGGCGCCTCGAAGGCGCGCTGGCCTTCCTGGATGGCCAGTACCACGGCCAGCATGGCCACGATGAGAAGGGTCAGCACGTTGGAGGCGACGTGGCGCATCGGTCTCTCTCCGGGCGGCAGGGACGTGGGTTCGCCCCTTAGATGCCGCGAAATCCGCCGCGCGGCAACGCCTTCGATGGGGCGGGTCTTGTCTCGGCCCGCCTAACGCTCGGGCGCTCCGAACAGCAGGCTGGCGTTGGTGCCGCCAAAGCCGAAGCTGTTGGAGAGTGCCACGCCGATCTGGCGTTCGCGTTTGGTATGAGGGGCGAGATCGATGGCGGTCTCGACCGAAGGGTTGTCGAGATTGAGCGTGGGCGGGGCGACCTGATCGCGGATCGCCAGCACTGAAAAGATCGCCTCGATCGCTCCAGCCGCGCCGAGCAAATGGCCGACCGAGGATTTGGTCGAACTCATGGTGACATTGGCGGCATGCTGGCCGAGCAGGCGCTCGACGGCGCCCAGCTCCAGTTCATCACCGGCGGGCGTCGAGGTGCCGTGGGCGTTGACGTAGTCGATGGCCGAGGGAGTGAGGCCGGCTGAGGCCAGGGTGGCCTCCATGGCGCGGTAGGCGCCTTCGTGTTCGGGCGCGGGCGCGGTGATGTGGTAGGCATCGCCCGAGAGGCCATAGCCCAGCACTTCGGCGTAGATCTTGGCGCCGCGGGCTTTGGCGTGTTCCCAGTCTTCCAGCACGACGATACCCGCGCCCTCGCCCATGACAAAGCCGTCGCGGTCTTGGTCGTAGGGGCGTGAGGCAGCCTCGGGGCGGTCGTTGTAGCCGGTGGAGAGAGCTTTGCAGGCGCAAAAGCCTGCCACCGAGATCTCGCAGACCGGACTCTCGGCCCCGCCTGCCAGCATGACGTCGGCGTCTCCGAGGGCAATCATGCGCGCGGCATCGCCGATGGCATGGGCACCGGTGGAGCAGGCCGTGACGACGGCGTGGTTGGGGCCTTTGAAGCCGTAGCGAATCGAGACTTGGCCAGAGCACAAATTGATCAGCGCGCCGGGAATGAAAAACGGCGAGACGCGGCGCGGCCCTTTTTCTTTGAGCGTGATCGCGGTCTCGGCGATCGACTCGATACCGCCGATCCCCGAGCCGATCAGAACGCCCGTGCGCTCCAGCGAGCGCTGGTCTTTGGGCTTCCAATCGGCATCGCGCACCGCCTGTTCGGCAGCGCAAAGCGCATAGACGATGAAACGGTCGATCTTGCGCCGATCCTTCTTGTCGACCCAGTCATCGGGATTGAAGGTGGCGTCCGAGCCATCGCCGAGCGGGATCTCGCAGGCAATGCGCGAGGGGAGCGCCGAGGCATCGAAGTGGCGGATCGTGCCCGCGCCCGAGCGCCCAGCCAGCAGGCGCTCCCACGTAGGCTCGACCCCACAGCCGAGGGGTCCGAGCACGCCAAGCCCGGTGATCGCAACGCGCCGCCTAGTCATGTCACGCGCTCCTAAGCCGTTCAGGCGTCGGTCTTCTCAGAGATGAACTTGACCGCATCGCCGAAGGTCTGGATGCTCTCGGCAGCGTCATCGGGGATTTCGATGCCAAACTCCTCCTCGAACGCCATCACCAGCTCGACCGTATCGAGGCTGTCGGCGCCCAGGTCGTCGATAAAGGAGGCGGTGTCGCTGATCTTTTCCTCCTCCACATCCAGGTGCTCGACGACGATTTTCTTGATGCGATCCGCGATGTCGCTCATGGGGTCTCCTCGCTCAGGTGCGGGCCGATGGGCCTCGCTCGGGTCCGTTGGCGCGATCGGGGGATCGTCTCGGACGGATGGCTGCCCGGCCTTGGCGGCGGGGCGTATCGGATACGGGTCGGGCGCGGGGGTCCGTCAGGGCGTCCCGCGTGGCGCCTCCCTTTAGCAACACTTGCTAAGGCGCGCAATCGCCGCCTTGGCCTTGTGATCGGGGCTCAGAGCATGGCCATGCCGCCGTTGATGTGCAGGGTCTGGCCGCTGATGTAGCCGGCCTCTGGGCTGGCTAGCCAGACGGCGGCGGCGGCGATCTCTTCGGGCGTGCCCATGCGCCCTGAGGGGATTTGGCCCAGGATGCGCGCCTTTTGCTCGTCGCCCAGCTTGTCGGTCATCGCCGTCTCGATAAAGCCCGGCGCGATGCAGTTGACGGTGATGCCGCGGGTAGCGACTTCTTGGGCGAGTGCTTTGGACATGCCCGTCAGCCCGGCTTTGGCTGCGACATAATTGGCCTGGCCCGGATTGCCGGTGTGACCCACCACCGAAGTGATCTGCACGATCCGACCCCAGCGCGCCTTCATCATACCGCGCAATACGGCACGCGAGAGGCGAAAGCAGGCGCTGAGGTTGATGGCGATGACGCGCTCCCAGTCCTCGTCGGACATGCGCAGGAACAGGCCGTCGCGGGTCAGGCCTGCGTTGTTGATCAGGATGTCCAGGCTGCCCATGGCCTCGCTCGCTTGCTTGGGCAGGGCGTTGAGGGCGTCCGCATCGCTCAGATCGCAGGGGGTGATGTGGGCGCGCGCGCCCAGTTCGCCCTGGAGCGCCTTCAGCGGCTCCAAACGCGTGCCCGAGAGCGCGACTTGGGCGCCTTGGGCGTGGAGCGTGCGGGCGATGGCGGCACCGATGCCGCCAGAGGCGCCGGTGACCAGCGCCGCTTTGCCGGTGAGATCGAACATGGGGGGCTCCTCCTTAGGCGTTTTCAGGCGGCCAGCGCGTCGGCCAGGGCGCGCACGTCGTCGGGGGTCGAGACCGCGCGGGCGCTCACGCCCTTGGCGGTGCGCTTGACCATCCCTGAGAGCGCTTTGCCCGCACCGATCTCGACCGTTTCGCTCACGCCTGCTGCCGCGAGCCAGAGCACCGACTCGCGCCAGCGCACGCGGTGGGTGACTTGTTCGACCAGCAGGCGGCGGATGGCCTCTGGGTCGGTCGTGGCCTCGGCGGTGACATTGGCTACTAGCGGAACCGTGGGCGTGGCGAGGGTGGTCTCGGCCAGCGCCGCCGCCATGGCCTCGGCGGCAGGGGACATGAGGGCCGAGTGGAAGGGCGCGCTGACGGGCAGCATCATGGCCCGCTTGGCGCCGTGTTCTTTGGCGAGCCCCGCCGCGCGCTCGACGGCGGCCTTGTCGCCCGAGAGCACCACTTGGGAGGGGTCGTTATCATTGGCGGCCTGACAGACCGCGCCCTCGGCGGCTGCGTCGGCCAAGGCGGTGGCAGCGGCATAATCGAGGCCGAGGATGGCCGCCATGGCGCCGGTGCCGACGGGGGTCGCCTCTTGCATGGCGCGGCCTCTGAGGCGCAGGAGCCGCGCGGTGTCGGCCAAACTCAGGCTCCCAGCCGCCGCCAGTGCCGAGTATTCGCCAAGGCTGTGCCCGGCCACAAAAGCCGCAGTCCCGACCTCGACCCCCTCGGCTTTGAGCGCGGCCATCGCCGCCATCGAGGTGGCCATCAGCGCAGGCTGAGCGTTCTCGGTGAGCGTCAGGGTCTCCAGCGGTCCCTCATTGATCAGGCGCGAGAGCGCCTCACCGAGCGCCTCATCGACCTCCTCAAAGACCGCGCGTGCCGCCGGATACGCCTCGGCCAACGCCGCGCCCATGCCGACGGTCTGCGCCCCCTGGCCCGGATAGACGAATGCCCGCATCTTAGCCTCCCTTAATGGTTGGCGCTCTCTCCCGCGCCACGCGCAGGCTTGTCAAGCACCGCCATCGCGGCTATGGCACCCTCTCTCCCGAAATTCAGCGACGCCAGCGCCTCTCCGCTCCGGCCTCGGGAGTGTCTGCGGGAGCAGGAAGCGCGGCCAGATACGAGGCCCAGATGGCTTTATACGAACACACCTTCATTGCGCGCCAGGACATCTCCAATGCGCAAGCCGAGGCGCTGATCGAGCACTTCGGCCAGATCCTGACCGACCAGGGCGGCACGGTGATCGGCTCCGAGTATTGGGGCGTGCGCACCCTCGCCTACAAGATCAACCGCAATCGCAAGGGCCACTACGGCTACATGCGCACCGATGCGCCCTCGGACGCCGTCCAGGAGATGGAGCGGCTGATGAAGCTCCACGACGATGTCATGCGCGTCATGACGGTGCGTGTCGAGGCCCACGAGGAAGGCCCCTCGGCGGTGATCCAGGCCAAATCGAGCCGCGATGAGCGCGGCGGGCGCGGCGGCCCGCGTGGTGAGCGCGGCGAGCGGCGCGACCGCGACGACCGTCCCCCCCGGCGCGACCGCGACGATCGCCCCCCCCGCCGTGAGCGCGAAGGAGAGTAAGCCATGAGAAAACCGTTTTTCCGCCGCCGCAAGACCTGCCCGTTCTCCGGCGACAATGCGCCCAAGATCGACTACAAGGACGTCAAGCTCCTCCAGCGCTACATCTCCGAGCGCGGCAAGATCGTGCCCTCGCGCATCACCGCCGTCTCGGCCAAGAAGCAGCGCGAACTGGCCCGTGCGATCAAGCGCGCGCGCTTTCTGGCGCTTTTGCCCTACAGCGTGAACTGAGGAGAGCGTCATGGAAGTGGTATTGCTCCAGCGCATCGAAAAACTCGGCCAGATGGGCGATGTGGTGCGCGTCAAGGACGGCTATGCGCGCAACTATCTCCTGCCCCAGAACAAGGCGCTGCGCGCCTCCAAGGCCAACCTCGCCCGTTTCGAGGCCGAGCGCGCCCATCTGGAGGCCCAGAACGCCGACAAGCGCACCGAGGCCGAGAAAGTCGGTGCCTCGCTCGACGGCAAGCAGTTCGTGGTGATCCGCGCGGCCTCGGAGGCGGGGGCGCTCTATGGCTCGGTCGCGCCGCGCGATCTGGTCGAGGCGGCGGCGGGTGAGGGTTTTGCCTTTACGCGCACCGACGTGGTGATGGACAAGCCGATCAAGGAGTTGGGCCTGCATGAGGTCCGCGTTGTGCTCCACCCCGAGGTGATTGTCGGCGTCAGCCTCAACGTGGCCCGCTCGCAAGAAGAGGCCGAGATGCAGGCGTCGGGCAAGTCGATCCAAGACCTGCGTGCCGAGGAAGAAGCCGAGGCCGAGTTCGATATTGCCGAATTGTTCGACGACATCGGCGGTGCGGCCACGGACGAAGATGACGAGCGCGATTCAGGCCCGGTCGAGGTGCCCGAGGGCCAGGGCAGCGACGACCAGCCGCGCTGATTACGCCGCGTCGCTCAAGCAAACCCCGCCGCCCGCAAGGCCGGCGGGGTTTTGCGTCTTCAGGCCACTGCCTGGCGCCGTCCGAACAAGGCCCGCGTCACGATGAGCCCGGCAACCCCCATGGCGCTGGTAAAACTCGTCCCCCAAGCGATGTCGATCACGGCCATGCGCACCGTCCAGCCGTCGAGCGTGGCAAAGTTGGTCGCCTCATAAGTGCCGTAGGCGAAAAAGCCGAACAGCGCCCCGTCGAGCGCCACCTGCCAGAGCGGCTTACCCGCGAGCCCGCGCGCCGAGGCGAAATAGAGAATGCCGACCACATAGAGCAGGTAGAACCCGCCCGCGGCGTCGAGGCGGACTTCCTCGGCCATCAGATGGGGCACATCGGCTTCGAACAACGGCTTGGCAACCTGGGAGATCCAGACCAGATCGAGCCCGAGAAACAGGACGGCGGTGACGAGGTAGAGGACGACATAGGCCATGGCGGGGTTCCTTGTATGGATGCGGCGTGTGGGTGCGGCGGGCCGGTGCGGCGCTTGCGCGTGGAACTAGCGCGTCCATGGCCGGGGTCGCGCCTGTGGCGATCACGCCCGTGTCGACTGTATAAGAAGGCCAGTCGATGCCCTAGAATTGCCATTATCTGGCAGCGCTTTCGCGGTTTTGTCCACAGTTATCCACAGATCGGGCGGTTTATCCCCGTGGTTGTCCACATGCTGTAAAGAATCGGGGATAAGAAAGTGTCAACCGCCGCCGCGCTCTTCACCCTAGGCCCAGGGGGGCGCATGGTGGCGTTGAGCAGGAGATAAAGAGGAGCCCGTCATGGACGGTACCCCAGCCCCGGCAGGCGAGCACGGCCCAAGCGGCCCCAACACCACCCCCCTCGCGCCCCATAACATTGAGGCCGAGCAAGCGCTGTTGGGCGCGCTGCTCCTCAACAACGAAGTCCACGACCGCATTGGCGGTATCCTGACGCCCGAACACTTCTACGACCCCGTCCACGGCCGCATCTATGAGAAGGCGGCGGCGCGCATTGCCAAGGGCGTCCACGTCTCGCCGGTGACGCTCAAGGCCTACATGGCCGACGACCCCGGCTTGGCCGAATTGGGCGGGCCGGCCTATCTGGCGCGTCTGGCCGAGGCCACGGTCTCGATCCTGGCGGTGCGCGATTATGCCATCACCATCCGCGATCTGGCGGTCAGGCGCGATCTGATCCGCATCGGCACCGACATCCAGGAGCGCGCCACCGTCTTCGAGATCGACGCCGAGCCCTCCGAACAGATCGTCGAGGCCGAGCAGGCGCTCTATCGCCTGGCCGAGCGCGGCCATGTCGAGGGCGGCTTTCGCGGCTTTGCCCGCGCGGTCGAGGATGCGGCGCGCATGGCTGAGGCGGCCTATCTGCGAGGCGGCGGCTTGGCGGGGCTCGCCTCGGGGCTCAAGGAGCTTGATTTCAAACTGGGCGGCCTGCGCCCCTCCGATCTGGTCATCCTGGCCGGGCGCCCCTCCATGGGTAAGACGGCGCTGGCCACCAACATCGCCTTCGACGTCGCGCGCCGCTTTCGCACCGAGCCCGGCGCCGACGGGCGCGCCGAGACGCGCGATGGCGGCGTGGTCGGCTTCTTCTCGCTGGAGATGTCCTCCGAGCAGCTCGCCAACCGCATCCTCTCGGCAGAGGCGCGCATCAAAGGCCACGAACTCCTGACCGGGCGTCTCGACGAAGAAGATTTCCGCCGCTTCCTCCAAGTCGCGCGCGAGTTGGAGCGCATCCCGCTCTATATCGACGACACCCCCGCGCTGCCGATCTCGACGCTGGCTGCGCGTGCCCGTCGCCTCAAGCGCATGGAAGGGCTCGACGCTCTGGTGATCGACTATCTTCAACTGATCCGCCCAGCCCGCAGCAGCGGGCGCGAGGAAAACCGTGTCCAGGAGCTCTCCCAGATCACCCAGGGGCTCAAGGCACTGGCCAAGGAACTCGACATCCCCGTCATCGCCCTCTCCCAGCTCTCGCGCCAGGTCGAGAGCCGCGAGGACAAACGCCCCCAACTCTCGGATCTGCGCGAATCGGGCTCCATCGAGCAGGACGCCGACGTGGTGATGTTCGTCTTTCGCGAGGAGTACTACCACGAGCGCACCAAACCCGCCGAGGACGACGACCGCTTTCCCGATTGGCAGCAAAAGGCCGAGAAACTGCACGGGCGCGCCGAAGTCATCATCGGCAAGCAGCGCCACGGCCCCATCGGCACCGTCGATCTGCATTTCGAGGGCAAGTACACGCGCTTCTCCGATCCGGTACGCCCGGGCTCGGGCTACACCCCGCCCGACGGCGCCGATCTGCGCTGAGCCCCATGACGCTTACCGCCCGCCTGACCGTCGATCTCGACGCGCTCGTCGCCAATTGGGCCGCACTCGACCGGCTCTCCCACGCCGAGACCGCGGCTGTGGTCAAGGCCGATGGTTATGGCTGCTCGGCGGCGCGTGTCGGACCGGCGCTGGCCAAGGCGGGGGCGCGCACGTTCTTCGTCGCCCAGCCCGGCGAAGGTGTGGCGTTGCGCGCAGCCCTCGGGGCGGGGCCTGCGATCTACATCCTCGGCGGCTATCCGCTGGAGCAGGGCGCGGAGGCGCGTCTCTTCGCCGAGGCCAATCTCTGCCCAGTCCTCAACGCCCCAGAGCAGGTCGCGGCTTGGCAGGCGGCTGGGGCGCCGGGGCCCTCCGCCCTCCAACTCGACACCGGCATGAACCGCCTTGGCCTGGAGGCGTCCGAGTTGGCCGCGCTGGAGATCCCCCTGCGCACAGCGCTCATCATGTCGCACATGGCCTGTGCCGACGAACCCGAGCATCCGCAAAACGCGGCCCAACTGGCAGCCTTTCGCGAGATGACAGCGCACCTCCCCGCCGATCTGCCGCGCTCGCTCGCCGCCACTGGCGCGACGCTGCTCGGACCCGACTATCACTTCGACATGGTCCGCCCCGGCATCGGCCTCTACGGCGGTCTGCCCTTTGCCGCCGCGCGCCCGGTGGTCGCGCTTCACCTGCCGATCCTGCAAGTGCGCGATGTCGCGACCGGCGAGAGTGTGGGCTACGGCGCCAGTTGGCACGCCCAGCGCTCAAGCCGCATCGCAACCCTCTCCTCGGGCTATGCCGACGGGCTGCATCGCCTGCTCTCCAACCGCGCCACGCTCTATCTAGAGGGCCGGCCCTGTCCCCTGGCCGGGCGCGTCTCGATGGATCTGATCGGCCTCGACGTCACCGACGCCCCCGACGCCGCGCCTGGTATGCTGGTCGAAGTGCTCGGCCCCCACCAGAGCGTCGACACCCTGGCAGAGACGGCCGAGACCATCGGCTACGAAGTGCTGACCGGGCTCGGAGGACGCTACAACCGGCAGTATCTGGGCACGGCGTAAAAACTTGATCTCCACACCGTGTGCTATAGCGATTTCAAAGAAGGTGGAAACACCGACTGATCCGGAAATCGCGATAAAACAACGGCCTATAGCGTTGTGCGTGAACCAACGTTTGCGCACAATGCTGTAGGGGCTGCCATTCGCCCCGGCGCCGCGCTATAACAGGTGCATGAGATCGATTGCTGCCCGCTCGCACCCCATTCTGGCCGTCGCCTGTGTGACGGCGCTCATCGGCTGTACCCAGCCCACCCCCTACCAGCCGGCGACATTCCGCCAGCCGGGCTTCTCCGAGACCGCCATCGAGGGCAATCGCTTCCAGGTCCGCGTCACCGGCAACCGTGCCACCTCCCAAGCCGTGCTGGAGCGCCAGTTGCTGTTTCGCGCCGCCCAGATCACGCTGGACAACGGTTTTGATTGGTTTCGTATCGTCTCGCGCGCGGGCGATCCGCGGTTGAGCAGCCTCGATGCAGGCCCGCTCGCCTTGGGCGAGACCACACGCGCTTCGCGCCGCCATCGGCGCGGGCGCTCCCGGTTTCGCTTTGGGTTTGGCTTTGGCTTTCCGCTGATCATCGCGCCCTATCCCTATTACCGCGATCCCTACTACTATCGCCCCCTGCCGCCCAATGAGGCCGTGGCCGAAATCCAGGTTTTCGACGGCCCCAAGCCCGCCGACGATCCCGCCGCCTACAGCGCCACTGCCGTTGTCGAGTGGCTGGGCCCGGTGCTGCGTGCGCCCTCCTGAGGGCAGGGCTTGGCAGGCAGAGCGCACCGGCCTATAGCCAAGTCCTTCCATGTCTTAGCGAGAGACTTCCATGTCGGCCCTCACGCTCTTTCAGCGCTTTCTGGCCTCCATCGGCGCTGCGGTGCTGGGGCTGTGCCGTGAGACTGGGCGCTTGGTGTTGTTCGCCCTCGACGGGGTCAGCCACGTCCTGCGCCCGCCGTTCTATGGGGGCGAGTTTGCCCGCCAGATGCTGGTCATCGGCTACTACTCGCTGCCGGTAGTGGGCTTGACGGCGCTTTTCACCGGCGGCGCGCTGGCGCTACAGATCTTTGCCGGGGGCGCGCGCTTCAACGCCGAGGCCGTGGTGCCCTCCATCGTCGCCATCGGCATGGTGCGCGAGCTTGGCCCGGTGCTGGGTGGCTTGATGGTGGCGGGGCGGGTCTCGGCCTCGATCGCGGCCGAGCTTGGCACCATGCGCGTCACCGAGCAGATCGATGCGCTGACCACGCTCTCCACCGATCCGATGAAGTATCTGGTCACCCCCCGCCTGCTTGCGGCGACGCTGGTGATGCCGATGTTGGCGCTGGTCGGCGATGTCATCGGTATTCTGGGCGGCTTTTTGGTCGGCGTGGCGCGGCTCGACTTCAACCCCACCGTCTACATCGAGACCACCTACCGCTTTCTACAGCTGGGAGACGTCACCTCCGGGCTGATCAAAGCGGCGGTGTTTGGCTTTATCGTGGCGCTGATGGGCTGCTACCAGGGCTATAACTCGGGCCGCGGCGCCCAAGGCGTGGGGCGCGCGACGACGCAGGCCGTGGTCAGCGCCTCGATCCTGATCCTCTCGGCCAATTATCTGCTCACCGAGGCACTGTTTCCCGCATGAGCCCCCAGACCGAGCCCCCCAAGATCGAGATGAAGGGCGTGGTGAAGTCCTTTGGCGCCAAGCATGTCCTGCGCGGCGTCGATCTCGCTTGTGCCAAGGGCGAGAGCGTGGTGATCGTCGGCGGCTCGGGCACCGGCAAATCGGTGACGCTGAAGTGCGTGTTGGGGCTGGTTCGCCCCGATGGCGGCACCATTACGGTCGACGGCCAGGATGTCACCCGCGTGCGGGGGAGGGCGCGCGGGCGCTTGCTAGACAAGTTCGGCATGTTGTTTCAGGGCGGCGCACTGTTTGACTCGATGCGGGTCTGGGAGAACGTCGCCTTTCGCCTGTTGCGCGGACGCGGTGCGCTGCCCCGCCAGGAGGCGCGCGCGCTGGCCGTGGAAAAACTCCGCCGTGTGGGCCTGAAGGAGGACGTGGCCGATCTCTACCCGGCAGAACTATCAGGCGGCATGCAAAAGCGCGTCGGCCTGGCCCGCGCCATTGCCACCTCGCCCGAGATCATCTTCTTCGACGAGCCCACCACCGGGCTCGACCCGATCATGGCCGATGTGATCAACGACCTGATCCGCGAGATCGTGGTCGAGATGGGCGCCACCGCCATGACCATCACCCACGACATGGCCTCGGTGCGCAAGATCGCTGATCGCGTGGCCATGCTCCACGACGGCACGATCCAGTGGGCGGGGCCGGTCTCGTCCATCGACGACAGCGGCAACGCGTATGTGCATCAGTTCGTCAATGGCTTGGCGGAGGGGCCGATCGCGGCGGTGCGCTAGCCGATGGAGATGATCCTTCTCATCACCGGGATCTTCGCCGGCATCGCCGTTTGCATGGCCACACTGCACGCGCTCTCCCAGGCGATCCTGCTCCAAGGGCGCGCGCGTTGGGCTTATCTGGTGCAAGTCCTGGCCATACTCCTCACCATGGGGCTGCTTTTGGAGCGCGAAGTGGGTCTTGCGCGGCTCTCAGCCTTGCCGCTCCTGGTAATTTCCACCTGGGTGTTTGCTGTAGAACACGGTTGGTACCGGATTTTTCCAGCACTCGTGCAACTGTTTGCGGTTCTCCTCCTGGCAGGGTATGTCGCCCTGCAGTGACACCTTAAAGGAGAGTTCGTGGCCCGTCCCGCCCCCAGCTATGTCTGCACGGTCTGTGCGACCCCTCACCGCAAGTGGGTTGGGCAGTGCACGGGCTGTGGCGCGTGGAACACGCTGGTCGAGGACGCCGGGCTCTCCGCGGCAGGCCCCAAGTCCAAGACCCTCGGCGACAAGAAGGGCCGGCGCATGGCCCTCGCTCCCCTCGCAGGCCAGGAGGCGCCGCCCGAGCGCGCGCGTTCGGGAATGGCCGAGCTTGATCGGGTGTTGGGTGGGGGCCTGGTGGCGGGCTCGGCGATCCTGGTCGGCGGCGATCCCGGCATCGGCAAATCGACGCTGCTCCTCCAGGCTGCAGCCAGCTTTGCCGCCCAAGGGCTCTCGACGGTCTATGTCTCGGGCGAGGAGGCCGCAGCCCAAGTCCGCATGCGCGCAGCCCGTCTGGGGCTCGCCGACGCGCCCGTCTCGCTCGCCGCCGAGACCAATCTGCGCGACATCCTCACCACGCTGGACGATGAGCGCCCCGATCTGGTGATCATCGACAGTATCCAGACCATGTGGGCCGATCATGTCGAGGCCGCCCCCGGCTCGGTCTCGCAAGTGCGCGCCACGGCGCAGGAGCTGACCTCCTTTGCCAAGCGTCGCGCCAGTGCCGTGGTGCTGGTGGGCCATGTCACCAAGGAGGGCCAGATCGCCGGCCCGCGCGTGGTCGAGCACATGGTCGACACCGTGCTCTATTTCGAGGGCGAGCGCGGCCACCATTTCCGGCTGCTGCGCGCCGTCAAAAACCGCTTCGGCGCCGCCGATGAGATCGGCGTCTTCGAGATGACCGGGCAGGGCCTGGCCGAGGTTGCCAACCACTCCGCGCTCTTCCTCGGCGAGCGCGGCGAGGCGGTCGCAGGCTCGGCGGTCTTCGCCGGCATTGAGGGCACGCGCCCCGTCCTCGTCGAAGTACAGGCGCTGGTCGCCCCCTCGGCGCTTGGCACCCCGCGCCGCTCGGTGCTCGGCTGGGACAGCGCACGCCTGGCCATGGTCGTCGCCGTCTTAGAGGCGCGCGCCGGGATCTCGCTCGTGGGCCACGACATCTACCT
>JBCDHK010000053.1:0-14981 GCA_038750185.1 Pseudomonadota bacterium | reverse complement strand
GGCATCCACGGCAAGGTGACGCGCGTCGGCCAGGGCGAGGAGGACGAGGCTGAGGTCGAGATCTCCGAGGGCGTGCGCATCAAGGTGGTCAAGTCGACCATCGCCAATGTCGTCGCCAAGACCGAACCCGCCAAGAACTGAGAACTTCATCGGAAGGGTCTGACCATGTTGCAGTTTTCGCCGTGGAAGAAGGCCCTGACCATCGGGCTTTGCCTGCTTGGCCTGTGGTTTGCGCTGCCCAATCTGTTCTACAAGAGCGCCGATACCGCCAATCGCGCGACCACTGAGATCGAACAGATCGAGCGTGCCGGTGGCCCGGTGCCCGACGATCTCGCGGCGGCGGCGGGCAGTTGGCCGTCGTTCCTGGCCTCCGATGTGGTCAATCTCGGGCTCGATCTGCGTGGAGGTGCCCACCTTCTGGTCGAGGTTAAAATCGAGGAGGTGGTGGCCGAGCGCATGCAGGGCCTGCGGGCTGAGGTCCGCAATGCGCTGCGCGACGCCGGAGTGCGCCGTTTCTCACGCCTGACCGCAAGTGCCGAGGCTGTCAGCGTGCAGATCGGACCTGAGGAAAGTCTCGAAGCGGCACGCCAGGCCCTCGTCGCGCTTGCCCAACCTGTAAGCGGCGGCATCGCTGGTGGTTTTGGCATGGGCCCCATCGGCAGTGGCATGGATCTGGAGGTCGAGGAGACCACTGAGCGCACGCTCAGGTTGTCGATGAGCGAGGCTGCCATCGCCGAGATCACCGACCGCACCATGGCGCAATCGCTGGAGATCATGCGCCGGCGTATCGACGAGTCGGGCACGCGCGAGCCCACCATCCAGCGCCAGGGTGTCGACCGCATCTTGATCCAAGTGCCGGGCGTAGGCTCGGCCGAAGAGCTGCTCGATCTGATCGGGCGCACCGCGCGCCTCACCTTCCACCGCGTCGAGGGCTTTGGCGAGGCCGGTTATCAGCCCGAACCCGGCCAGATCGTCTCGACCGATATCGAGACCGGCGAGCCCTTCCTGCTGGAGCGCCGTGCCATCCTCTCAGGCGACAACCTCACCGATAGCTCGCTCGGCTTTCACCACGAAAACGGCCTGCCGGTGGTCAATTTCCGCTTTGACACCACCGGCGCGCGCATCTTTGGCAACTATACCGCGTCTAACGTCGGGCAGTTGTTTGCCATTGTGCTCGATGATGCGATCATTTCGGCGCCGCGTATCCAGTCGCCGATCCTGGGCGGCTCGGGCTTTATCGAGGGCAATTTTACCACCGAAAGTGCTACCAACCTGGCGATCCTGCTACGCTCTGGCGCGCTGCCAGCGTCGATCGAAGTGCTCGAACAGCGCACAGTCGGCCCCGATCTCGGCGCCGATTCAGTGGCTGCCGGCACCGCCGCGACCCTACTCGCCTTTGGTGCGGTGCTGGTGTTCATGGTGGTGGCCTACGGTCGCTTTGGCGCCTTTGCCGCCTTTGCCCTGATACTCAACGTCGCGATGATCTTCGCACTGCTCTCGGTGATCGGTGCCACACTGACACTGCCGGGCATCGCAGGCATCGTGCTCACCATCGGAATGGCAGTGGACGCCAACGTCCTGATTTTCGAGCGCATTCGAGAAGAACTTAAAACCGCCAAAGGCCCAGCCCGCGCCATCGAGCGCGGTTATTCGCAAGCGTTCTCGGCCATCGTTGACGCCAACATCACTACCCTGATCGCTGCCATCATCCTATTCGCCATCGGCTCGGGCCCGGTGAAGGGCTTTGCCGTCACGCTGGGGCTTGGCATCGTCACCTCGGTGTTCACGGCGCTGATGGTGACACGGCTCATCCTGTTGACATGGTTCGATCGTACCCGGCCCAAGGAAGTGCGTGTCGAGGCGATCAAGCTAGTGCCCGAGGGTACCAAGATCAGCTTCATGGAGGTGCGCCGTGGCCCGGTGATGGGTTCGATTGCCGCCTGTGTGGTGGCGGTGGGGCTCGGCGCAGGGCTCGGCCTCAACTTCGGCATCGATTTTCGCGGCGGCACCATGGTCGAAATCCGCACCGAGCAGGCCGCCGATCTTGGTGAGATCCGCTCGCTCGTCACCTCGATGGATCTGGGCGATGTCGCTGTACAGAGTTTCGGTTCTGAGCGCGACGTGCTGGTGCGCGTCGAAGAGCAAGCCGAGGACGCCGATCGTATGGCTGTGGCTGCTGCCATCGGGGACCGACTGACCGAGGCCATCCCAGGCACCGAAATCCGCCGTGTCGAGGTGGTCGGGCCCAAGGTCTCGGGCGAGTTGCTTCAAGCGGGTGCGTTGGCGGTGTTACTCGCGGTGATGGCGGTGCTGATCTACATCTGGCTGCGCTTTGAGTGGCAGTTCGGCGTTGGCGCTGTTGCGGCGCTCGTCCATGACGTGACGCTGACGGTGGGGATCTTCGCGCTCACTGGTATCGAGTTTAATCTAGCGATCATCGCCGCGATCCTGACCATCGTCGGCTATTCGCTCAACGATACCGTGGTGGTCTTCGACCGAGTGCGCGAGAACCTGCGCAAGTATAAACAAATGGACCTCGCCGCACTGATCGATCTCTCGCTCAACGAGACGCTATCACGCACCATCATGACCTCGGTGACAACCTTGATCGCGCTTGGCGCCATGTTCTTCCTCGGCCCTGCGGTGATCCAGGGGTTCACGTTTGCCATGATCTGGGGCGTGGTGATCGGCACCTACTCTTCGGTGTTCGTCGCAGCGGCGGTCTTGCTCTATCTCGGCGTCAAGCGCGACTGGACCACCGCCGAGGAGGCCAAGGCCAACGTCCGTTTCGATGGCGCACAGGTCTGAGTGCCCTCATGCGCATGCGCGAGATCGACTTTGCCGGTGCTCAGCCGCCCATTGATGGCTACCGCCCGGGTGGCTTTCGCCTTGGCCAGGACTGGTATGAGGGCGTGGTGCTGATCGCGCCTGGCGGGGTTAGCGCGCTGGAGGATCAGGGGGCTGCGGCCACCCAGGCCACGGCGCTGGCAGCTTCGGTCGATGTGCTGCTCATCGGGCAGGGGGCCGACATCGCTCCGCTCGACCCGGCTTTGCGCGCTGCCTTGGAGGCAGCCGGGCTTGCCGTTGAGGTCATGGCCACCCCCGCCGCTTGCCGCACCTATAACGTTTTGCTCGCCGAAGACCGCCGCGTTGCAGCCTTGCTCGTGCCGGTTTGACCCCAGACCCCGTTTCCGCCGCCCCAAAGGCGCGATATATCCCCCCCACGGCCCCCGCGGCCCGCAGACCACAGACAAAAAGGGACTTCCCATGGCCTTTACGCTTCCCGATCTTCCCTACGCCCACGATGCCCTCGCCGAGCACGGCATGTCCAAGGAGACGCTGGAGTACCACCACGATCTCCACCACAACGCCTATGTCACCAAGGGCAACGAACTCGTCGTGGGCACGTCGTTCGAGGGCGCTGACAACGCGTCGCTGCCCCAGGTGATCAAGGAAACCTACGGCAAGGACGCGCATCAAGGGCTGTTCAACCAGGTCTCGCAGCACTGGAACCACATCCAGTTTTGGGAGATGATGAGCCCCACGCCCAAGGCGATGCCGGCGGAACTTGAGAAGAAAATCACTGAGGCGTTCGGCTCGGTCGAGGACTTTAAGAAGGCGTTCTCGGCGGCAGGAGCGGCGCAGTTCGGTTCTGGCTGGGCTTGGCTGGTGCTTGACGGCAGTGAGCTTAAGATCACCAAGACACCCAATGGCGTCAATCCGGTCTGTTTCAACCAGACGGCGCTGCTCGGCTGCGATGTTTGGGAGCACTCCTACTACATCGATTTCCGCAACAAGCGCCCGGCGTATCTGGAAAACTTCCTCAACAATCTGGTCGATTGGGAAAACGTCGCAGCCCGCATGGGCTGAGTGCTACCGCGCCTCTCCTGCTAGAGCGATTTCAAGGGGGGTGGAGACACCGACTGATTAGGAAATCGCGGTAAAACAACAGTCTACAGCATTGCGTGTGATCCAACGTTCACGCGCAATGCTGTAAGGGAAGCGCCTATTCAAAGGCCGAGCGAAAGGTCTCCATGGCGGCCTCGGGGGTTTCGACCACGGTGAGAAAGCCGCCGAAGGTGCTGCCGCAAAAGCCTTGGCGCTCGATATGGGCAAAGAGGGCGAGCAGCGGATCCCAGTAGCCCGCGGTGTTGAGCAACACCACCGGCTTTTCATGCAAGCCCAATTGGCGCCAGGTCAGTACCTCGATCAGTTCGTCCAGCGTGCCAGGCCCCCCGGGCAGCGCCAGGATCGCGTCGGCATTGGAGAACATCAGCTTTTTACGCTCGTGCATGGTCTCGGTGACGATCACGGTCTCGCGGCTGGTATCAGCCACCTCCATCTTGACGATATGCCCCGGCACGAACCCGAGCACGCGCCCGCCTGCCGCCTCGACCGCGCGCGCCGTCACGCCCATCAGGCCGATCTCGCCCGCGCCGAACACCAACCGGTAGCCCGCTTCGGCCATGAGACGCCCCATGGTCTCAGCATCCTGGGTGTAGGCCGGATCGGTACCAGCACGCGAGCCACAATAGAGACAGATGCTTTTCAAGGGCGGGGTGGTCATCGGCAGGGCTCCTCAGGCAGCAGGCACCGTCTTCCGCAACGCGGTCGCGGTGCAAGCTCCAGCGTTAAGGCGCTATTCGGCGGCGCGCAATACCGGCACGGGGCGCGGGGCGGCCTCGGGGCTGTCCCAGAGGATTTCGGGCACCTCCTCCTCGGCCAGCGTGCGCGCAAGACGGCGGTCGCGCCAGTAGGGCCGCCCGCGTTGGCCAAACGCCGCAACCGCGCTCTCCCAGAGCAGGCGTGCGCCGCGGTAGGCGCCGCGTTGGATCCAGGTGCGCAGCGCCAAGGCAGCAGGCGTGGCCAGCAGCGTCAACGCCGTGGCCGTGCCGAGGCCAAACACCACCGCCGTGGCCAGTTGCACCCACCAGAGCGCCGTCGGCGCCCCCCAAACCACCTCGCCGCGCGCAAAGTCGAGGCTGACGGCGAACATCATCGGTGCCAGGCCCGCAATGGTGGTGATCGTGGTGAGGAGCACCGGGCGCAGACGATCCTCGGCGGTGCGGATTACTGCCTCCAGCGGGTCCATGCGTTTGCAGTATTCCTGGTAGGTGTCGATCAGGACGATGTTGTTGTTAACCACGATCCCAGCCAGCGCGACGATGCCGGTGCCGGTCATGATGATGGAGAACTTCTGCCCCATCACCAGCATGCCGACCAGCACGCCTGCGACCGAGAGCACCACCGCGCTCAGCACGAGGATAGCGTTGTAGAGGCTGTTGAATTGGGCCAGCAGAATGACGAACATCAGCGCCAGCGCCCCTGCGAAAGCCTGCCCAAGGAAGGCCAAGCTTTCCTGCTGTTCCTCGCGGTCGCCGGTAAAGCGCGCCTCGACACTCTCGGGGAACGGGCGCTCCTCGGCGATCCAGCGCTCCAGCGTTTCGATCATCCCGACATCGGAGACATCGGGGCCGACATCGGCGCGCACCATCAGGTAGCGTTCGCCGTCGGCGCGGTTGATTTCTTCGAGCTTTTGATGGGGGGTGCGCTCGACAAAGGCCGAGAGCGGGACCAGACCCGCCGCAGTCGGCAGGCGCAGCGTATCCAGGGTGGAGAGCGCGCGTGCCTCCTCGCCAAAGCGGGCGCGGATCTTGATTTCCTCGTCGGCGTCCTCGGGGCGGTAGACATCGATCAGCGCACCGCGGGTGACGAGTTGGACCATCGGGCCGATGCTGGCGATGTCAGCACCAAAGCGCCCGGCGGCGGCGCGGTCGACCTCGATGCGCCATTCGATGCCGGGCAGGGGGCGGGTGTCGTCGATCTCGACCAGCCCCGGCTCAGTGTCAAAGCGTGCACGTGCCGTGGTGGCCGCATCGAGTAGGGCGGGCCAGTCGCTGCCGCTCAGGCGCAGTTGCACGGGCTTGCCTTGTTGGGGGCCGTCCTCTTCTTCGGCGATCTCGGTGATGATGCCGGGCATACCGGCCAATCGGCCTTCGATCTCGGCCAGGATTTCGCGGCCTGGACGGCGGCTGTCCCAGCGCTCCAGCTCGATTTGGATCTGGCCGATGCTGTCGGAGGGCGGGCCGCTGTCGGGGCCGCGCACCAGGCCGCCCTCACCCGAGAAGGCAAAGGCCGAGGCGATGCCCTCGACCCCGCGCAGCCGCGCTTCGACCGCGCGCACTAAGCGGTCCTTTTCGGCCAGGCTCGGATTGCCGCGGGCGCGCACATGGACGATGGCGCGCTCGGGCTCGGTCTCGACGAAAAACTCGACCCCGTTTTGATGTTGGCCGTAATAGGCAAACGTGCCCGCAACCGCGGCCAAGGTCAGCCCCAGCGCCACAACGGGGCCGAGCGGATTGGTTGCGATCAGCGCAACGATACGGCCAAAGCGCGTGCGCGTGCCGCTTTGGCGTGGGGGCGGTGGCGGCGCGGGACGGGCAAAGGTGCGCGTGATGCGCGCGGCGATGCCACCCAGCACCGGCAAATAGATCAGCGCGACGATCAGCGAGGCCGAGAGCACGAAGATCAGCGTGATCGGCAACTGCCCCATGAACTCGCCCGGAATACCAGGCCAGAGCAGCATGGGCATGAAGGCGCACAGCGTGGTCGCGGTCGAGGCGGTGATCGGCCAGAACATCCGCCTGGCCGCCAGCGCATAGGCACGCATCGGCCCCTCGCCCTCGCGGATGCGCCTGTCGGCGTATTCGACTACGACAATGGCGCCATCGACCAGCATGCCCACCGCCAGGATCAGCCCGAACATGGTCATGGTGTTGACCCCCATGCCCAGCACCGCCATCAGCCCAAAGCTGAGCAGGAACGAGCAGGGAATCGCTAGTCCGACCAGCATGGCCGAGCGCAGGCCAAGCGTGGCCAGCACCACCATCATCACCAAGAGCACAGCCGTCAGCACCGCGGCTTCGAGCTGGGTGACCATGCCCGCGACATGGGCGCTCTCGTCCATGGAGTAGTCGACCGAGACCGCCAGTTGCAGCGGCTCGGGCCAAGTGGCCACACGCGCCTCGACCAACTGGCGCACACCCGCCACAGTATCGATGATGTTCTCACCGAGGCGCTTGCTGATCTGCAGCGAGACCGAGCGCGCGCCATTGTAGCGCGCAATACCCTCGGCATCCTCGAAGGTGCGTCGGATCTCGGCCAGATCGGACAGGCGCACGATACGGTCGCCATTGACCTTGATCGGCAGATCGGCGACCTCATCATAGCGCTCGAAAGCGCCCGGTACCGTAACCGAAAACGCCGCTGTGCCGCTCTCCAGGCTGTCGGCGGCGACTAGGCGGCTGTTGCGCGAGACGGCGCTCAGCAGATCCTCTGCCGTGAGGCCGTAGCTCTCCAGTTTGAGCGGATCGACCAGCACCTCGACCATCTCTTCGCGGTGGCCGGCAAAATCAGCACTCAAGACGGCAGGATTGGCCTCCAGGGTGCGCTGGAGGTCGCTGGCGAGGCGAAACAGGGTGCGTTCGGGCACCTCGCCCGAGAGCGAAACCACGACGATGGGAAACTGCGAGAGATTGACTTCGTTGATGAAGGGCTCTTCGGCGTCGTCGGGAAATTCGGCGCGGGCGCGATCGACCTTCTCGCGCGTCTTGGCCAGGCTGGCGGCCTGATCCCAGTCGAAGTCGAATTCGAGCAGGACCGCGCCGTAGCCTTCAGCGGCGATGCCGGTGATCTCCTTGAGCCCCTCCAGCCCGCGTAGCTCCTGTTCAAGCGGCTTGACCACCAGGCGCTCGGCATCGGTGGACGAGATCCCTGAGACCGGCACCGAGATGTAGAGCACGGGAATGTCGATATCGGGCGCGCCTTCTTTGGGCAGCGCAGTGTAGGCGGCCCAGCCCGCAGCGAGCGAGACCAGGACGACCACCACCACCATGCGAGCGCGTTCGGCGCACCAATCGACGAGGCCGGTCATGGCTTAGGCTCCTTGGCCGGGGAGGGGAGGCATGGCAGCGTTCATTGTAGCTCCGCGCGTGTCAATGAACGGGCGTCGAGGGGGCGTCCGTCGCGCACGAACTCTTGGCCGACCACGATTATCTGGGCCGTACCATTGAGACCGGTGACCCAGACACCGTCGCTTTGGTCGCGCAGCACGCGCACGGGCACAAAACGCGCGCGGCTCTCCTCAGCTAGGCGCACACCCAGACGGCCCGTGTCGTCCAGGGTCAGCGCCGATTGCGGGATCAGGTGGGCTGTGGCTTCGGCCAGGGTGACGGCGAATTCGGCGGTCATGCCATCGCGCATCCGGGTTTCGGGATTGGCGACCTCGACCTCGACCTCATAGGTGCGCGTTGCCGGATCGGCGCTGGCGGCGACAAAGGACACCTGCCCCTCGGCGCTCTGCCCGTTGACAAGGCGGATCCGGGCGGTGCGCCCGAGCGCCAGACGATCGACGGCGTCCTCGGCAACATAGCCCGAGACGCGCACGCGCGAGAGATCGATCACCGTGGCACAGCTCTCGCCCTCGGACAGTCTGGCACCCAGTTCGGCAGTATCGGTCTGTAGCAGGCCGGCAAAGGGCGCACGGATCTCCAAGCGCTTGATGTCGAGGCGAATAAGTTCGACCTCGGCCTCGGCGGCTTGCAAGCGCGCAAGCCGGGCAAAGCGGGTGGTCTCAGCGGCAAAGCCCTTGCTGCTCAGGCTCTCGGCAGCGCGGGCTTCGGCGCGGGCCTCGACCAACGCGGCCTCGGCTTCGGCCAGACGGGCAGGGCGCGAGCCAGGATCAAGACGGCAAAGCACATCGCCCGCCGCCACACGCGTGCCCCGGCGCAGCGGCTCGGAGATCACCGCGCCGGTGGTCTCGGCCTCGACCTCGACACGGCGCCACGCATGGGTGCGCCCGCGCACCAGCAGTTGATCGGCAATGCGCTCGGGCGCAACCGCGAGCACGCTGACCGGGACCGGCGTGTCGAGGGCGCGCGCCTCAGGGGCAGCCTCGGCGGCAGTGTCGACCGCCGTGTCCACCGCCGCATCGACTGCCGTGCCACGCTCCAACAAGCCAAACCACAGCGCGAGGCCCGTGGCGATCACGAGAACCAGGAGAAGCGGCGCAAAGCGCATGGGAGTTTCCTTGGACTATCACAGAGAAAGCCGCAGTGGCTCGCCTGACAGTTTTGTGTGTCCATAGAATAGGTCGTGCACGTGCGCCGTAAAAGCCCCAGCACGCGCCCACGCTCCAACACTGTGCCAGTGTGGCCCCAGTGTGGCTACTGCGCCGCCTTGGCGGCGACCGGCACCTTGGCTAGTCTCACCGCGCCACGACCAGAGGAAACAGCCCATGTCGACGCGCTCCAGCTTGTCCAAATCCACCGCCATCGCCGAACCCGAGGCGCGGCGCAAGCGCATGACGGTGCCGGCTTTCACGGCGCAAAAGGGTGGGGAGCCGTTGGTCTGTCTGACCTCCTACACCGCCCATGTGGCGCGGATTTGCGATGCGGTCTGCGATCTGCTGCTGGTGGGTGATAGCCTCGGCATGGTGATCCACGGCATGCCCAACACGCTGGGGGTGACGCTGGAGCACATGATCATGCACGGACAGGCGGTGGTGCGCGGTGCCGAGCGGGCGTTGGTGGTGGTCGACATGCCCTTTGGCAGTTTCGAGGAGAGCCCCGAGATCGCCTTTCGCAATGCCTCGCGCGTCATCAAAGAGACTGGCGCCCATGCCGTCAAACTGGAAGGTGGCACCGAGATGGCGCCCACCATCCGCCATCTGACCCGGCGTGGTATTCCGGTGATGGCCCATATCGGGCTGATGCCCCAGGCGATGAACACTGCCGGCGGCTTTCGTGCTGTGCGCAAGGAGGCCCACTATGACGCTGTGGTCGAGGACGGGCGTGCAGTTGAGGCGGCGGGGGCGTTCTCCGTCGTGGTTGAGGGGGTTGCAGTGCCTTTGGCCGAACGCCTGACTGCCGAGCTTGCCATTCCGACGGTGGGTATCGGCGCCTCTGCCGCGTGCGATGGGCAGATCTTGGTGTTTGAGGACATGGTCGGGCTCACGCCGCGCGTGCCGAGTTTTGTCAAGCGCTACGGCACCATGGAGGAGATGATGCGCGCGGCCGTCGAGCATTACGCCGAGGAAGTGCGCGCGCGGTCGTTCCCTGGCGAGGCGCACACCTATAGCGCGTCCCGCTAGAGACTATTAGGTCGGTTGTGTGGGCGCACTGGCCTTAAAATTGCGCCAGACGGAAGATGTCTGTGCCAATGCAACCAATTATTTACCATTTCGGTTGATCGTAAATGCGTCAGTGTGACGTTGCGATCTACCGGTACAGGAGTGTTGCCATGAAAAAGATCTCTCAATTGACTACCCACAGGCCAATCTGTGTTGGCCTCATCGCGGCCAGGTGGGCTAGCTAACCCCTCGATCGCTGCAGCAGAGACCGTTAGGTCCAGCTCCGGTCATATGGGTAGCGCTTCGGCTTTTTAGGGCCGCTTTCGGCAATCAGCACGTGGTCCCTCCAGCTCGATGCTGAGTATGCCGTTCTCCTGGCTGATCAGTGCCTCCACGCACAACATCACCGCCAACGCCAAGCGCCATCTCAACGCCAAACCCAATCGGCGCCGCTCTCGCGACATATCTTCCGAGTGCCGGCCAAGAGCCATAGATTGCACAACCCCACCCCGTGGTCCGGCATCCCCACTGCCGAAACGTTCCGCCGAGACGTTCCTACGAGGGCAATCGCATGGCAAACGGCAACCGGATCGCTTGAAGCGAGACACGGCTGGCAAACGCGCTGCCTGATCATGACCCTTGGAGGGGCGGCCCACGCCCCTTCCCATCGCAAGGCTGCTTACAGCGATGTCTGAAGATCTCAATCAGCCTGTGGATTAGAGCAACTTTATAAAGCAAAGTTTTACAGGCGTCAGCTGATGCAATCAGGCCGGCAAGCACTCTAGCGTGCTTGACCGAATACCCCGGCCAACGCATGTCGAGCCCATGGCGCTCTCGCTCGATATCGCTTTGCCGCCAGCAGAAGGCGGCGTGCTCACCCGAGCGCCCTACACGCCGTTCATGGCGGCCAGGACAGCGCGCGCACCCGGCATCTCACCGCTTGGCACCGCGCCGCTTATTGCCGTGCTCGACGATTTCGCCTGGCAAATGGCGCGGCGGGCGGCGCTGATACGCGCACGTCCCGAGATCGTCCATGCGCTTTTGCCCGAAGCCGAGCCAGCAGCCCTCGAACTGCTGGACACTATCGCCGAGACAGCAGGTGCGCTGCCCGGCTTTGAGCGTAACGGTCGCCACTGGCACCGCCCCGATGGGATCACGACCGAGATCGACCACGCGCAGCCGCTGCTTTCCCTCGGCACGATGGTGGCGGAGGATTTTTGTCTGCTCTCAGCCGCCCCCGGCGCGCAGTACCGTTTGATCGGCGCCATCTTGTGCTTTCCCTCGCGTTGGCTGCTCTCGGAAAAGCTCGACAAGCCTTTGACCGCGATCCACGATCGAGTCCCCGAGTACGACGACACCCTGGCGCGGCGCGTTGCGCGGTTGTTTGAGACGCTGCGCCCTGGGCGCGCGCTGGTGCGTGTCAACTGGCTCGTCCATGCCACGCCAGAGCCGCATCTGCCGCTCGGGCTCTCGGACAAGTTGGTCGCCAAGGCCGATCCGCAAGGCCCCCTCTATCTGCGCACCGAACGCCAGACCCTGTTGCGTCTGCCCAAGAGCGGCGCGGTGGCCTTTGGCATCAAGACCTCGATTTCCGCACTGGACAGCCTTACCCCAGAAGAGAAAGCGGCGCTGGCACACGCACTACAAGCGCTCGATGGCGAGACCATCGCCTACCGCGCCGGAGCCGATCTCCACCAGAGAGCCCTCCAACGCCTCACCCGATCTGGACAAGCCTGAGCCCAGCGGGCAGGGTGCGGCCAAGCGGCGCAGTCCGCGATGGCGGCTGAGGAGGAAGCGCGATGTCCCAAACCCCCGATCTCTCCGATCCGATCGTCGTCGTCGGTAGTGCGCGCACGGCCATGGGCGGCTTTCAAGGCGCCCTCGCCCCAGCCACGGCAACCGAGCTGGGGGCCACGGCAATCCAAGCAGCACTTGCCCGCGCCGGGGTGGCCCCGGAGGCAATCGATGAAGCGATCATGGGCTGCGTGCTGCCCGCGGGGCTCGGCCAGGCCCCGGCGCGTCAGGCGGCCTTAGGGGCGGAGCTTGGCGAGGGCGTCCCCTGCACCACGCTCAACAAGATGTGTGGCTCAGGCATGAAGGCGGTGATGGTCGCCATGGACCAACTGCGCGCGGGCAACGGCTCTTGTGTGGTGGCTGGTGGCATGGAGAGCATGACCAACGCCCCCTACCTGTTGCCGCGGATGCGGTCTGGTGCGCGTCTTGGCCACGCCCAGGCGCTCGATCACATGTTTCTCGACGGGCTGGAGGACGCCTACGACAAGGGCCGTCTGATGGGCACCTTCGCCGAGGACTGCGCCGAGCACTACCAGTTCACCCGCGAGGATCAGGACGGCTATGCCATCCGTTCGCTGGAGTGTGCGCTGACGGCCCAGCGCGAGGGCCGCCTCAGCGCCGAGATCACACCGGTTGCGCTGACGACGCGCAAGGGAGCGGTGACGATCGCCGAGGACGAGCAGCCCCAGAGCGCGCGCCCCGACAAAATCCCGACCCTCAAGCCAGCGTTTCGCAAAGACGGCACCGTGACCCCAGCCAACGCCTCCTCGATCTCAGACGGTGCGGCCGCGCTCGTGCTCATGCGCCAGTCCGAGGCCGAGGCCCAGGGCCTCACCCCCAAAGCCCGCCTATTGGCGCATGCGAGCCACGCCCAGGCGCCGGGCTGGTTTACCACCGCGCCCGTGCCCGCCATGCGCAAGGTGTTGGAGCGGCTTGGCTGGTCGGTCGAGGATGTGGACCTCTGGGAGATCAACGAAGCCTTTGCCGTCGTGCCCATGGCGGCCGAGCGCGAGCTGGGCATCCCGCGCGAGCGCCTCAACGTCAACGGCGGCGCCTGTGCGCTCGGCCATCCCATCGGCGCCTCGGGGGCACGCATCCTGGTGACGCTCCTCCACGCGCTGGAGCACGCAGGCGCCCGGCGCGGCATCGCCTCGCTGTGCATCGGCGGCGGCGAGGGCACGGCAATCGGCCTGGAAATGCTCTGACCCCTTGGGTGCGACAGCCTGCCGCCCCATCTGTTGGCCACCATTCCTTTGAGACGGAGAGACAGAATGCGCCTCATCCCCGTTGTCTTGGCTGCCGGTCTGACGGCCTCGCCCGCCGCTGCTGCCCCGACCACCTTCGAGATCGACCCGACCCACACCGCCGTGGCCTTTTTGGTCGAGCACATCGGCTTTGCCATGACGCTCGGCCAGTTTACCCGCATCGAGGGCTCGTTCGTCTACGACGCTGAAGCCCAATCGCTCTCTGATGTGGCGGTGACGGTCGATCCGGCCTCGGTCTTTACAAACGACGAGCGCCGTGACCAGCATGTGCGCAACGCCGACTTCCTCAACGTCGAAGAGCACCCCGCCATCACCTTCGCCGCCACCGAGTATGAGGTGACTGGCGAGAACACCGGCAAAGTGACCGGTGATCTGACCATCCTCGGTATCACCAACCCCATCGTGCTCGACGTGACGCTCAACAAGGACGACGTCTATCCCTTTGGCCACCAAAAGCGCACGCTCGGCATCTCGGCACGCGGCACGGTGTTGCGCTCGGAGTACGGCATGTCCTACGCGCTGGCGGGCAATCTGGTCGGTGATGAGGTCGATCTGATTATCGAGTTCGAGGCCATCGCTGCTGAATAAAATGGCGCGGGGCTGCTCGCCGGAGCAGCCCCCATGCGACAACCGGTCAAGGACGCTTGACGGGAACTGACTTGTTGACTGTACTGAAGCGAGACATTGCTGATTAGGCAACTCGATTTGTGAGGTTCTCATGTTCGTTCTGAGACGTCTGTCCGGCACCGCCGCCCTCGTGTCGATGCTCACCAGCGCCCCCGCCGCAGCGCTGTCGGTGGAGTTTCTCACCAAGATCACGGCCAGCGATGGCGGGGCCGGCGATCAGTTCGGCTTCTCGGTTGCCCTGGATGGCACGACGGCGCTCGTTGGCGCGCCCTCTAATGGCGGGGTCGGGGCAGGATACGCGTTCGACACCCAAACCCTGGCCGAGACCAAGCTCACCGCGACCGCTGGTATGGCCGGAGACGAAGTCGGTTTTTCGGTGTCGCTGGCCGACACCACCGCCGTCCTCGGCGCCCGCTTTGAAGGCGATGACGGCTTTAGAAGCGGCGCGGCTTTCGTCTTCGATCTCACACTGCCAGGCCAGCTCAGGCTCTCGCCCCTCGACAATCGTGCCAACGATACCTTCGGCTTTGCCGTTGCCACCGATGGCACGAATGTGTTCGTTGCCGCTCCCCAGGACGACGACAACGGCGCTGCCAGCGGATCCTATTACCGCTTCGACACCGCTGGACAGGAATTGGACAAGGTGTTGGCGAGCGACGGCGGCGCTTCTGAGCGCTTTGGGATCGCCCTCGACACCGATGGCACCAGCGTGATCTCGGGGACGCGCTTCGATGAGATCCTCAACCCGGGCGTAGGGGCAGCCTATGTCTTTACCACGGACGGCCAGGAACAAGCCAAGCTCACCCCCAGTGACGGCGCCGTGGGCGATCTGTTCGGACTGGCCGTGGCTGTTGAGGGGCTGACGGCGCTTGCCGGTGCGCCGGGCGATGACGACAACGGCCTGGAGAGCGGTGCGGCGTATGTCTTCGACACCGCAGGTCAGCAACAACGCAAGCTCACCCCCGATGACGGTGCCGAAGGCGATCAGTTTGGCCGCTCGCTCGCGTTGTCGGGGGGCACGGCGCTGATCGGCGCGCCCCTTGACGATGCCAACGGCGCGTCGAGCGGGGCGGCTTATCTCTTCGATCCGCTCAGCGGTGCACAACTGCTCAAGATCGTCGCGCCCGATGGTGCGCTGGAGGACCGCTTTGGTTTGTCCGTGGCGC
>JBCDHK010000052.1:0-15025 GCA_038750185.1 Pseudomonadota bacterium | reverse complement strand
GCCGAGGGCTTGGGTCAGCGGATCGGACGGCGGTGCGGTAGCATCGCCAAAGTGCGCCCCTGGAAACAACGCGCCATAACGCGGCACGCTGAGCACCGCCGGGCTTGGGTATTCGGGCAGGATGTCTGCTACGCGCGCCGCTGGCAGCGCCAGTTGAAACTGGGCGCGGCGGACTTCGAGGCTCGCGGCATTGGTGAGCCGCAGCGCCATCATCTTGAGGATCGCTAGGCTGTCGGCTGGGCGCCAAGGCGCCAGACCCTGGCCGTAGAAGTAAAACTCCGGCGCCCCGCGCCCCAGCGCCTCGGCGTCGACATGGCGGATCCACGCATTGACCCCCGCGGCATAGGCGGTGAGCGCCTCCTGCGCCGCTGCACTTTGGTGGGCGACGGCGCGCGTGGCATAGCCGTAGAGATCGAGCGTGCGCACCAGCCGATCGAGCGAGACCGTGCGCGCACCCAGCAGCTCCGAGAGCCGCCCCTGGGCACTGCGCCGCGCCACTTCCATTTGCCAGAGCCGATCCTGGGCATGGACCAGCCCAAGCGCAAACCAGACATCGCGCGCGGTCTCGGCGCGGATGTGGGGCAAGGCATTGGCATCGCGCACGATCTCGACCGGCGCGCGCACATCGGTGATCACTTGGCCCTCGTACTCGGGCAGCGACCCCGCGATCAGCACCCAGACCACCGCCAACGCCAGCACCCCAAGCACCGCCGTCGCAAGCACACCGCGCAGCAACCAGCGTAATAGGCGGTTCATGGGGCCTCGTCCGCTCCGTGGCACATGCGGGCAGGCGCGCTTGGCCCTTGACCCGGGCGGGCCGGCGTCGGAGGCTCAGCCCGCGCGGCCACACAACCAGAGACAGACGCCGCAATCAACAGGGGGGAAGGCGATATGGCCAAGGTTAGTTTTCTCGGCATGGGCGTGATGGGCTATCCCATGGCAGGCCATCTGGCGGCCAAGGGCCACGAGGTCACGGTCTATAACCGCAGCGCGGCCAAGGCTGAGCGGTGGGTGGCCCAACACGGCGGCACATCGGCGCCCACACCGCGCGCCGCCGCCGAGGGCCAGGAGATCGTGTTTGCCTGTGTGGGCAACGACGACGATTTGCGCTCGGTGGTTTTGGGCGAGGACGGCGCCTTTGCCGGCATGGCCTCGGGGACGGTTTTTGTCGATCACACCACGGCCTCGGCCTCAGTCGCACGCGAGCTCCATGCCAAGGGCGCCGATGCGGGGATAGGTTTTATCGACGCCCCGGTCTCTGGCGGACAGGCTGGGGCCGAGAACGGCGTCCTCACCGTGATGTGTGGTGGTGACGAGGCGACCTATGCCCGCGTCGAGCCAGCCATCCTGAGTTTTGCCCGTGCTGCGCGGCTGATGGGCGGACCGGGTGCGGGCCAGCTGACCAAGATGGTCAACCAGATCTGCATTGCGGGGCTGGTGCAAGGGCTCTCCGAGGCAGTGATGTTTGCCGAGAAATCGGGCCTTGACGGTGCGGCGGTATTCGAGGTGATCGGCAAGGGTGCTGCCGGGTCGTGGCAGATGGACAACCGGCACAAAAGCATGCTGGCCGATGCCTTCGACTTCGGCTTTGCCGTCGATTGGATGCGCAAGGATCTCTCGATCTGCCTCGATGAGGCACGCCAGAACGGCGCGCGGCTGCCGGTCACGGCCCTGGTCGATCAGTTCTACGGCGAGATCCAGGACATGGGCGGCGGGCGCTGGGATACCTCGTCGCTGGTCAAGCGGTTGCGCGGGTAGATGTAGAGTGTGCGACCTGGTCCAATCTTGTTGGAAATCGCTCTAGCGCACGATCAGGGGCTGGTCGCTCAACACATCGCCCGTGCGCACATCAAGATAGCGCAACCGGTAGCGCCCGCGTGTCCTGGGCGCATCCAGGCTCAGGGCACCACGCCGGGTGGTCCCGCCAGCCAGCGAACGCTCGACGACAGTGGCGCCGTCGGCCCGCTGGATCTGGATGGCGTGATTAGCGCCCGCCGGGCCATACCACTCGATGCGCAGGGTCTGGCCTGGAGACACGACGCTGGACGCCCCAAGCCAAGCCCTCGCCGCCGTGACGGTGAGCACGGTCTCGGCCATTGCCGCACCGCTGGCGCCATCGACATAGCGCAGCGCATAGCGGCCCAGTGTGTCGGGGGCGTCCAGGGTAATCGACGCCGCTTCGCCGACGTTTACCGAGACCACCACGGCGCTTCCCCGCACGATCTCGATACGGTCCTCTGGCGCGCGCTGCCCTGAGACACCAACCTTGAAGGGCTGGGCGGGGCCGACTTCTGCGGGCGCGGTCAGGGTAAGGGCGACAGCGGCCACTTCGAGGGCAGCGCGCGAGAGCACGCGCTCGCCCGCGACCAACTCCAAGGCATAGCTGCCAGGGCGCGCCGGTGCGATCAGCGCCACTTGGGCCGCGCCCTCGAAGACGGCGTGGCTGGCGATGACCGTCCCCAGACCCTCCTGGCCAATCGGGCGCACGCGCAGCACCAGCCCAGCGCGCGCCGGCGTCTCCAGCGCCACCGCCACCGCCTCACCCGGATCGACGGTGGGTGGGGCGACGATCTGCGCACCAACCGGCTGGATGAGCACACCAAGCACGGCGGCAAGGCTCAGGATACGCATGGCGGTGGCTCCCGTCTGCAGTGCCCGAGTTCAGGGCATGGGGATTTCGGCGGCACTCGGCACGCTGTATCCACGCTGCACGGCAGGGCGTCCGGCGATGCGGGTATACCAGTCACACACGTTGGGAAACGCATTTAGATCGATGCGCTGCCAGCCAAACCGCGCCGCCCAGGGCCAGGTAGCGATATCGGCGATGGAGTAGGTGCCGGAGAGATAGGCGCGCCCCGTGAGACGCTTCTCCAGCACACCATAGAGCCTGCGCGTCTCACCGCCGTAGCGCTCCTCGGCGTAGGGCGCCTTGCCGGGGTTGAACTGCAGAAAGTGGTGCGCCTGCCCTGCCATCGGGCCGAGCCCGCCCATCTGCCACATCAGCCACTCGGTGGTCTCCCAGCGGTCCTCGCCGAGGAGCTGGCCGTGTTTTTCCGCGAGATATAGTAAGATAGCACCAGATTCGAACAACGCCCGCCCACTGTCGCGCTCGACGATGGCGGGGATTTTGTTGTTGGGCGAGATCTTGAGGAAGTCCGGGTCGAACTGGGCATCATTGGTGATGTCGACGGCGTGTACGGTATAGTCGAGCCCTAGCTCTTCGAGCAGGATCGACGCCTTGCGCCCATTGGGCGTGCCCCAGGTGTAGAGATCAATCATGGTGGCGCCCCTCGTTCTGGCTCACACGTGCTGGCCGCCGTTGATCTCGATCTCGACACCGGTGACATAGCCTGCCTGTTCGGAGCAGAGATAGTAGATCGTATCGGCGACTTCGTTGGTCTGGCCAAGGCGGCGCATGGGGATTTGCTCGACCAGGCGCTCGGTACCGGGCGAGAGGATCGCGGTCTCGATCTCCCCGGGTGCAATTGCATTGACCCGCACGCCGAGCGGCCCGTAATCGGCGGCCATCTCGCGCGTTAGCGCCGCCAGCGCTGCTTTGGACGTGGCATAGGCCGCGCCCGCAAACGGATGTACCCGCGCGCCCGCGATGGAGGTGACATTGACGATGGCCCCCCGCGCGGCCTTGAGTTCTTCGACAAGCCCGCGTGCCAGCACCACGGGGGCAAAGAAATTCACATGAAACACCTGCCCCCAGATGCGCAGGTCGGTCGTGAAAGTATTGAGGCGCGCACCGCCTTCGCCCTTGGGCGAGATCCCGGCATTATTGACCAGCGCATCGAGGCGCCCGCCAAGGCGCGAGCGGATATCATCGACGGCGGCGATGGTGCTGTGGGGATCGGCGAGATCGACCTGAACATGGTCCTCGCGCCCACTCTCCCAAGGGCAATTCTCCGGAAACGCCTGACGCGAGCAGGTGATCACCCGCCACCCTGCCGAGGAGAAGCGTTTGACCGTGGCATGGCCTATACCGCGGCTGGCGCCGGTGAGCAGCAAGGTCTTGCGCGGTGTATCGGTCATGGGGCACCTCCAGACACTGCCATAACACGCGCGCGCGCGGCCATGCCATCATCGCCGCTGCACAGAGACGAGAGCGGCGCCGGGGGCGAGAGCATAGCACCCCCGCCCCGGCGCCGCCGGCCCGGCAACCCCCACCCGGCACCGGACCGTCTCGAACCCGGGGAGGGACAAGGCCCGGGTCCGCTGGGATCGCGTGTCAGGGCCGGTCCGCACACCGATGCCCAATCGCGCTCCCAACTATGAGAGCGCAGTCTTGTGGGAAAAAGTTTCACTGTCTGTGAGAAAAATCCCCACCATCCGGGCACGCTCACGAGCGAAACAGCCTAGTGTATTGGGTTTCATGGCGCATCGCGGCGATATCGAGGGCAAAGGCGGCACTGCCGAGCGCATCGAGGGGCGTGGCGATGGCTTGGGCTGCCACGCGCTCTGTGAGTGGCATGAGTTGGGCCGTGGCGCGCTGGCCGTCGGTCTGGCCAAGGGGGACAAGGCGCACGCCAGCGCTGACCAGATTGGCCGCAAAAGCGTGAAGATAGAGCAGGATAACCGGCTCCAGCGCCACTGAGGCCAGCGCCGCCGCCTGCCCCACAACAACCGGATAGGGCGCGGGCGCGACATCGAGCCCCCAGGCCGCACGCGTGACATCGGCAAAGGCGCGGCCTTGAGCGGTGCTCTCCAAATGGCGCTCGCGCGAGGGCTGAAACGCCTCGGCCAGCTCGGCAACGGCCTCGACACCCTCCCCCGCCGTGGTGGCGCGCCAGGCTGCTGCCAGCAACACCGCATCCGTCGCACCGCCACCGTGTTCGAGCGCATCGCTGACCCAAGCCGTCAGCGTCGCACGATCAGTTATGGCGCCGGTTTCGACCGCCCATTCAAGCCCATGGCTATAGCTGTAAGCGCCCACGGGATAGGAGGGCGAGAGCCAGGCGCTCAGGCGATAGAGGGCGTTTGCATCGGTCATGGCGTGGGCGCGCGCCGCGCTGGAATATGGGCGTTGGGATCGTGATCGGCGTGGCCGTGGGAGTGGGCGTGGGTGCGCCCCAAACCGTAGGCACCGCCTTCGGGGCTGAACGGCTCGTTGACGGCGCTCACCTGGGCACCGAGGTGCACGAGCATCGCCTCGATCACGCTATCTGGTTGAATTAGCAGTCTTTCTTCTTGAATAGCCACCGGCAGATGCCGATTGCCCAGATGCCAGGCAAGACGCGTAAGGTGGTGTGGGTTGGCCGCGCGCACTTCGAGGAGCGGCTCGGCCAGCGCGTGGATGGCGATCTGACTGCCGTCTTCGAGGGTGAGGCAGGTGCCGTGGCCAAGCTCCTGGGCTTCGGCCAGATCGAGGAGGATGTCCTCGCCTGCTGCGGTCTTCAGCACGCCGCGGCGGCGATAGCGCTCGGTATAGGGCAGAGCGATGTGATCGTCGGGGGTGCCGGTGGCAATTATTCCGGTTGCGCGGCGCATGGGCGGGCTCATGTTAGCGAAATGGTAAGAGTTCTAGCGTGTTCTTCCTGCGTTCCAGAAAGGAAGGCCCCAGATGAACGCCATGGACTTCGACAGCGCCCCCGTCGCGCTTTGCCACCCTGCCGATGAGCTCTACGACCTGCGCCAACGCCTGCAACGCCTGAGCCAGCGTGCAAGCCTGCTCCAGCGCGCGTTGCTCGATGGCGCCGATTGCAACGGGGAGCGTTGGCGTGCCGAGGCGGTGCGCCAGGTTTCGCTCGGCTTGGATCGCGCGCGCCTGCCCGCCTTTATCCGCAGCGACCTGCGCTATTACAGCGAACGCTCCAGCACATCGCTGCGCCTTATCCCGCGCGAGGCGGCAGGCCCCGAGATCCTGCATGCGCCCTGGTCGCCTCTGCTTAGAACAGAAAATAGCGTTGTGCCATAGGCAGTTCGGTGGCCGGCTCGCAGGTGAGCAGTTCGCCATCGGCACGCACTTCATAGGTTTCGGGATCGACGAAGATCTCGGGCGTGGCGTCGTTGTGGATCATGTCGGCCTTGGAGATCGCGCGGGTGTTGCGCACCGCAAGGGTCTCCTTGGCAAGCCCCAGACGGCGCCCGACATCCTCAGCCACGGCGGCCTCGGAGACAAAGACCACACTCGCTACCTCCACCGCGCGCCCAAACGCGCCGAACATCGGGCGCGTATAGACCGGCTGCGGCGTCGGGATCGACGCATTGGGATCGCCCATTTGCGCACAGGCGATGGAGCCACCCACTAAAACCATCTCGGGCTTCACCCCGAAAAATGCCGGATGCCAAAGGCAAAGATCAGCCCGCTTACCCACCTCGATGGAGCCGATTTCATGGGAGAGACCATGCGCAATTGCCGGATTGATCGTGTACTTGGCCACATAGCGGCGCGCGCGCAGGTTGTCGTTCTCGCCCTTTTCTTCAGCCAATGCCCCGCGCTGGCGCTTCATCTTATCGGCGGTCTGCCAAGTGCGGATGATAACTTCACCGACCCGGCCCATGGCTTGGCTGTCCGAGGCGATGATCGAGAACGCGCCCATATCGTGCAGAATGTCTTCGGCCGCGATAGTCTCACGCCGAATACGACTCTCGGCAAAGGCGACATCCTCGGGGATCGAGCGATCCAGGTGATGGCAAACCATCAGCATATCGAGGTGTTCGTCGAGAGTGTTGGCTGTAAAGGGGCGGGTCGGGTTGGTCGAGGAGGGCAGCACATTGGCCAGCCCGCAGACCTTGATGATATCAGGGGCATGGCCGCCCCCTGCCCCTTCGGTATGAAAGGCGTGGATCGTGCGCCCGCCGATGGCCGCGACCGTATTCTCGACAAACCCAGATTCGTTGAGCGTATCGGTGTGGATCATCACCTGCACGTCCATCGCATCGGCCACTTTGAGGCAGCAGTCGATGGCGGCGGGCGTGGTCCCCCAATCCTCATGCAGCTTGAGCGAACAGGCACCGCCCTTGACCATCTCCTCAAGCGCTGCGGGCTGGGAGGCATTGCCCTTACCCGAAAGCGCGAGGTTGACGGGAAACGCATCGGCGGCCTGAAGCATACGCCCGATGTGCCAAGGCCCCGGCGTGCAGGTAGTGGCCAACGTCCCATGCGCGGGGCCAGTGCCGCCGCCCAGCATGGTAGTGATGCCGGAATGGAGCGCATCCTCGATCTGCTGGGGGCAAATAAAATGGATATGCGCGTCAAACCCGCCTGCGGTGACGATCTTACCCTCGCCCGCGATAGCTTCGGTACCGGGGCCGATGATGATGTCGACATTGGGCTGGGTATCTGGGTTGCCCGCCTTGCCGATGGCCGCGATACGTCCGTCGCGAAGGCCAATATCGGCCTTGTAGATACCGGTGTGATCGAGGATCAGCGCATTGGTGATCACCGTATCGACTGCGCCCCCCGCACGCGACACTTGCGACTGGCCCATGCCGTCGCGGATCACCTTACCACCGCCGAATTTGACTTCCTCCCCGTAGGTAGTCAGATCATGCTCGACTTCGATGAACAACTCGGTGTCGGCCAGGCGAACGCGGTCGCCCGTCGTCGGGCCAAACATCGCAGCGTAGGAGTGGCGGGAGATTTTCGTCGGCATGCTTACTCCTCCGTAAGGCAGCGAGCCTTGGGGGCCGGATCAGGCATCCCCCATCACCTTGGCATTGAACCCAAATATCCGGCGCGCACCGGCATAAGGCACCAGTTGCACATCGCGCGTCTGCCCGGGCTCAAAGCGCACCGCCGTGCCCGCCGCAATATCCAGGCGCATGCCGTGGGCTGCCGCGCGGTCGAAATCGAGGGCCGGGTTGGTCTCGGCAAAATGATAGTGCGAGCCGACTTGCACAGGACGGTCGCCAGTATTGGCAACCGTAAGCGTGATGGCCTGACGCCCGGGATTCAGTTCGATTTCGCCCTCAGCACACAGTATTTCTCCGGGGATCATGGGCAGGCCTCCTCAGCGGATCGGATGGTGGACGGTAACGAGCTTGGTGCCATCGGGAAAGGTCGCCTCGACCTGAACCTCGGCAATCATCTCGGCCACGCCCGCCATACATTGCTCGGACGTCACCACATGCGCCCCCGCCTCCATCAGATCGGCCACACTGCGCCCATCACGCGCGCCCTCGACAACGAAATCGGTAATGAGGGCAATGGCTTCAGGATGGTTGAGCTTGACGCCACGGCCAAGGCGATTGCGCGCGACTTGGGCTGCCATGGACACCAGCAGCTTGTCCTTTTCGCGGGGGGTTAGTTGCATGGGGCCTCACATGGTCCAAACGCGCGGCAAGGGGGCGGCGCGAAAATGGCTGAGAAAATGGAGCAAGGCGCGGCGCAAGGCAGCGCCGTCAGGCGCCAACAGGCGCACCGAGAGCAGTCCGTTCCAGGCCGACGCGCCAGCAGTCTCAGGCAAAAGAGCGCGCGCTTCATCGAGGCGAGCCTCGGCGTCTGGGGCGACATAGACCAGGGTGGCCGCTGCCAGATGACCAGCAAACAACCCAGGGCGCGAGACGATCTCAGCCACGGTGCCACTCAGATGCAGCGCATCGGCATAGATCAGGCGCCCAGCGCGGCGGATACGCCAGCGATCGAGCAGATAGGCGCTCTCAACGCGCTCACCATGGGCTGTACGGCCGAGCACCAGAGGCTCGACCGCAAGCAGGTGGGCGTCCTCGGCCATGTCTATCTCCAACCGACGGCTCAGCGCGCAACAGTCAAAGGCGATGGTTTCCTGGGGCAACCAGTCCAGGCTGGCGCCCGGCGCGAGGCTCAGTTGGGTGGTGACGTGGGCAGTCTCGTCCGGCTGGGCGCGGTAGAGACGCTCGGCAGCCTGGGTGGTGAGGGTGAGGGTGGCGCCCCCGCTCACCTCGGCGGCATACGTGAGACGGTCGCCACCCGTCAACCCACCGGCGGTATTGAGAAAAACGGCTTCGATGCGGCCAGGAACACGGGGGATCAGACACTTGGCACTGCCTTGCTGGCGCAGCCGGGCAAGACGCGTCGCGCCCTTGCGCCTCACGACGCCAATGCGCGCCTCACCCTCAGCGCGCGGCTGGGTCTTAGACCGAAAGCCAGCGTCTAACATCATGCTCGACCATGTCCTCCCGCGCGCCCGAGAGTACAACTTCGCCACGGTCCATCACCGCATATCGATCAGCGAGATCGCGGGCAAATTCGAAGTACTGCTCCACCAGCAGGATGGCCATATCACCGCGCGCGCGCAAGGTCTCGATGGCGCGGCCGATGTCCTTGATGATCGAGGGCTGGATGCCTTCGGTCGGCTCGTCGAGGACCAGGAGGCGCGGGCGTGTCACTAGCGCGCGTCCGATGGCGAGTTGTTGTTGCTGTCCGCCCGAGAGATCGCCGCCGCGCCGGCGCAGCATATCGGCGAGTACCGGAAACAGCGTGAACACCTCTTCGGGGACGTGGCGTTGGTGGCGTGGCAGTGCGGCAAAGCCCACTTCGAGGTTTTCACGTACGCTCAGCAATGGGAAAATCTCGCGCCCTTGGGGGACGAAGGCGATACCAGCGCGCGCGCGGGCGTGAGGAGCGAGACGGGTGATGTTAGCGCCGTCCCAAAGGATACGCCCGCCCGAGACCGGATGTTGGCCGACGATGGCGCGCAACAGCGAGGTTTTTCCCACCCCATTGCGCCCCATGACGGCGGTCACTTGGCCAAGGCGCGCCTCGACGGAGACACCGCGCAGTGCTTGGGCTGCACCGTAGTGCAAATCGACCGCCTCGACCGTGAGGGCCGCTTGGCCGACGAGCGCTCCCTCAGCGGCCAAGATAGACCTCCACAACCCGCGGATCGGCCGAGACGTGATCGATCGAGCCCTCAGCCAGTACCGAACCCTCGTGCAAGACCGTAACCCGCACATCGAGCGCGCGCACGAACGCCATGTCGTGTTCGACGACCACCACCGTGTGATCGCCGGCAATCTCGCGCAAAAGATCGGCAGTTTGCATAGTCTCGGCATCGGTCATGCCGGCGGCGGGTTCGTCGACGAGGAGAACTTTGGGGTCTTGGGCCAGCAACATGCCGATCTCCAGCCATTGCTTTTGGCCATGGCTCAGATCGCCAGCCAGATCGGTGCGACGCTCGGAGAGGCGAATACGGGCGAGCAAGGCGTCCAGGCGGCTGGCCTCGGTGGGCGACACTTGCGCCGCCAAGGTGTCCCAGACCGAGCGCTTGCCCTCTAGCGCCAACAGCAGATTGTCCTCAACCGATAGCGTCTCAAAGACGGTGGGTTTTTGGAACTTACGCCCGATGCCAAGGCGAGCGATGTCGGTCTCGTCAAGGCGGGTGAGATCGATATCGCCGGCAAAGAGCACGTCGCCCGTGTCCGGTTTGGTTTTACCGGTGACGATATCCATCATCGTGGTTTTACCGGCACCGTTGGGCCCGATGATCGCACGCATCTCACCTGGTGCCAGTACCAGCGACAGACCGTTTATCGCCTTAAAGCCATCGAAGGCGACCGAGACGCCATCGAGATAGAGGATCGAGCCGGCAGCTTTGGCCATCGCCTTACTCCGCTGGCTGGGCTGCGCGCGTGGCAGCCCGCCTTCGGGCGCGGCGGCGCGCGATGAACGCGTCCCACTCGCCAAGTACGCCGCGCGGCAGGAAGAGCGTCACAAAGATGAACAACGCGCCAAGCGCAAACAGCCATTCGTTGGGCGCGATGGAGGTAAAGACGGTTTTGAAAGCGTTGACCACCAAAGCCCCGATGGCCGCGCCCACTAGCGTGCCGCGTCCGCCAACAGCCACCCAGATGACGATCTCGATGGAGTTGGCCGGCGAAAACTCACCCGGATTGATGATGCCGACTTGGGGAACGTAAAGGGCGCCGGCCACGCCCGCCATCATCGCCGAGACGGTGAAGACGAACAGTTTATAGCCTTCGACGCGGTAGCCGAGGAAGCGGGTGCGCGCTTCGGCGTCACGCACCGCCACGAGCACTTTGCCCGCGCGCGAGGCAACGATGCAGCGCGAGATCACGTAGCCGAGCCCAAGCGCCAGCGCCGAGGTCACGAAGAGCCCCGCGCGGGTCTCATCGGCGGAGAGGTCAAAGCCGAGCACGTCCTTGAAGTCGGTCAGACCGTTGTTGCCGCCAAAACCCATGTCGTTGCGAAAAAACGCCAGCATAAGGGCGTAGGTCAGCGCCTGAGTAATGATCGACAGATAGACGCCGGTGACGCGCGAGCGAAACGCCAGATAGCCAAAGATAAAGGCCAACAGCCCCGGCACCGCCAGCACCATGAGACAGGCAAACCAGAACATGTCGAAGCCGTACCAAAACCACGGCAGCGCGTCCCAGTTGAGAAACACCATGAAATCGGGCAGCACCGGATCGCCATAGACACCGCGCGGGCCGATCTCGCGCATCAGATGCATGCCCATGGCATAGCCGCCAAGCGCAAAAAACGCGCCGTGGCCGAGCGAGAGAATACCGCAGTAGCCCCAGATCAGATCGACCGAGAGCGCGAGCAGCGCATAAGTCAGGTACTTGCCCATCAGTTGGACGGCGAAGGACGACAGATGGGCGTCATGTCCTGGCGCGAGGGCGAGATTGGCATAGGGTACGGCGACCGCTGCCGCCAATAGCAGCGCCAGGAATACCCATCCCCGCGCATCAAGCGAGCGGATCAGCATCGCGTCTCCCTACCCTTCCACCGCGCGGCCGCGCAGCGCAAACATCCCGCGCGGGCGTTTTTGGATGAATAGAATGATGAACACGAGCACCAGCACCTTGGCAAGGACGGCACCTGCGAAGGGCTCCAGGAACTTGTTGGCGATGCCGAGGGTAAAGGCGCCGGCCAGCGCCCCCCAGAGATTGCCGACACCGCCAAAGACCACGACCATGAAGCTGTCGACGATGTAGGACTGGCCGAGGTTGGGCGAGACGTTGCCAATCTGGCTGAGGGCAACGCCCGCAATCCCGGCAATCCCGGCGCCAAGGCCAAAGGTCATGGCATCAACCCACCCGGTGCGCACGCCCATGGAGGCGGCCATGCGGCGGTTTTGGGTGACGGCGCGCATCTGCAATCCGACGGGCGTGCGTTTGAGGATGAGCAATAGCGCGGCGAAGACCACCAGCGCGAAGACCACAATCCAAAGACGGTTATAGGTAATGGTGAGTTGGCCGAGTTGAAAGGCGCCGGACATCCAGTCCGGATTGCCGACCTCACGGTTGTTGGGGCCAAAGATTGAGCGCACGGCCTGTTGTAGGATCAGCGAGACCCCCCAAGTCGCCAGCAGTGTCTCCAGCGGGCGCCCGTAGAGGTAGCGGCAGATGCCCCGCTCGATGGCCACGCCCACACCGCCCGAGACGACAAACGCCAGCGGCAAAGCAATCAGCAGCGACGCGCCAAACAGATCGGGCGCATGGGAGCGGATCACCTCCTGAACGGCAAAAGTGGTGTAAGCGCCGAGCATAACCAATTCGCCATGGGCCATGTTGATCACACCCATGACACCAAAGCTGATCGCCAGACCAATCGCTGCCAGCATCAGAACCGAGCCGAGCGAAATGCCCTGCCAGACATTCTGACCAATGCCCCAGAGTTGTTGCAGGCGCTCGATATCCTGGACGGCGGCGGCAGCAGCTTCGGCAACTGCTGGGTCCTCTGCATCGAGGGCCGCATTGAGCAGGCCGATCTGCGAGACGCCACCTTCTTCGGCCAGTGTTGTAATAGCGGCGACTTGTTCGGCAGCAGTACGCTCGGACCCAAGTATTGACGCCGCACGCGCCAGACGCAGAAGGCGCGCGATGGCAGGCTCAGTCTCGCGCTCCAACGCGCGCTCTATGATCGGGATCTGCTCAGGATCGCGCGCCGCCAGCACGGCGTCGGCAGCCTCACGGCGTAGTGCGGGATCGTCGGCGGTAAGGCGCAGCACGCCAAGTGCCGCGCGGATTTCGCGGCGCAGCGCGTTATTGAGCTTGATGCGGCGAGTATCGCGACGGCCAAGCTCTTGGATTTCCTCGCCGGTGAAGGGGTCCATGGCGAACTCGTCACGCCCACGTTCTTCAACGCGGACGATACGATCACCGCTTTTGAGCTGTTCGAGATCGCCACCTTCGAGCATACCGAGAATGGCGACGGCACGGGGATCACCAGTCTCGGCGATGGCTGCAATGGTGGCTGAGCGCTCAGTAAAGTTGCCCTCAGGCAGTCGCGCAACTAGGTCTTCCAGTGACTGCGCCGCAGACACAGCCGGCAGCAACATCGCCCAAAACGCAAGTAGCATGGCGATAGCGCGCATTAGCTGTCCTCGCAAAAAGGGTCGGCGGGGGCTGCACCCTATGCCCCCGCCTTCACACGCCCACTCCCACCCGAGGGGCGTATCTCAGAGAAGAGACTGGCCTACTCAGCAGCGCCGCCGCAGGTGCCAGTCTCCGTGTTGAAGTTGCCGCAGGAGAGCGGCGCACGCCAATCAGCGATCAACTTGGCCGATTCAGGCAGGAAGTCCGACCAAGCGTCACCAACAACCAGACCAGGGGTCTCGAACACCACCTCGAACTGGCCGTCATCGAGAATTTCACCGATCAGCACCGGCTTGGTGATGTGGTGGTTTGGCATCATCGCCGAGAGCCCGCCCGTGAGATTGGGCACAGCGACGCCAACCAAGCCATCAATGACGGCATCCGGCTCGGTGGTTCCCATTTTCTCGACCGCCTCGACCCACATGTTGAAGCCGATGTAGTGGGCTTCCATGGGATCGTTGGTTACACGATCTTCATCGTCGATGAAGTCGAGCCAGGCGTCGATAAACTCGTCGTTCTCGGGCGTATCGACCGACATGAAGTAGTTCCATGCCGAGAGGTGGCCGACAAGTGGCTCAGTATCGAGACCGGCCAGCTCTTCTTCACCCACCGAGAATGCAACGACGGGGATATCCGTGGCTTCGATACCCTGGTTCGCAAGCTCTTTGTAGAACGGTACATTGGCGTCGCCGTTGATCGTTGAGACCACCGCAGTCTTCTTGCCAGCAGAGCCAAAAGTCTTGATATCAGAGACGATAGTCTGCCAATCCGAGTGGCCGAACGGGGTATAATTGATCAGGATATCTTCCTCAGCGACACCCTTGTCTTTGAGGAACTGCTCCAGGATCTTGTTGGTTGTGCGCGGGTAGACATAGTCAGTTCCAGCAAGCACCCAGCGTTCAACCCCCTGATCCATCAAGTACTCAACAGCAGGAATAGCCTGCTGATTGGGGGCAGCGCCAGTGTAGAAGACGTTACGCTGGCTCTCTTCGCCCTCGTATTGCACAGGGTAGAACAGAATTGAGTTTAGCTCTTCGAAAACGGGTAGCACTGACTTTCTTGACACTGACGTCCAGCAGCCAAATACGACGTCGACATCTTCGACTTCAATCAGCTCACGCGCTTTTTCTGCAAAGAGTGGCCAATCAGAAGCTGGATCGACCACTACGGGCTCCAACATCTTACCGAGCACACCCCCCTTTTCATTCTGCTGTTCGATCAGCATCAGCATCACGTCTTTGAGTGTCGTCTCAGAGATCGCCATGGTGCCTGAGAGCGAGTGCAGGATACCGACTTTGATGGTCTCCTCTTGGGCCTGAGCACCAGTGGTGAGCAGGGTTGAGGCCAGCAAAGTGGCAGCCAAGGTGGTGGTACGCAGCATGATGTCCCTCCGCATGTTGTTCGCCATTTCGGTGTGCAAACACCGTGCCAAGGGTTGGCTGCCTTGGCCAACGCTCAAAATCGAGGCGCTGAAGCGACTGCGGGCGGGAGGCCTGAAAGGGACGATAAATTATAAGGCGTTCAGATAGGCAAAATTACAAAATTTGCCTATTTTTCTTGCTAAAACCTCTATTCTTCGGTCTTGAAGCCAGATTGTGAAGCCACGCGTTCGGGGTGCCCAACCACGTCAGCCAACGCAGCCTTGTCGCTCGCTGTGGGAGGAAGGCTGATCTGCTCGTACCCATCCGGTGAGAGCCGCGGCTACGCGGCCTTGACGGCCTGTTGGGAGGCGGTCCAGTTCCAGGGCAGCAGTTCG
>JBCDHK010000051.1:0-15051 GCA_038750185.1 Pseudomonadota bacterium | reverse complement strand
TGGGCGGGTTTGACCGGCTGATCCTGAACGCAGCCGGGCTCAGCGATGTCACCATCAGCGGCATCGAAGCGACCGATTTCAACAACACCGGCACCAACACCATCGACGCCGCCCAGATCGCCAATCTGGGCACCATCGGCTTGTCCGGGTCCGCCGCGGGCGGGCGGGCTGTGTTGCGCTTGTCCAATGGCGACGGGCAGACGGCGGATTTCACAGCCCTCAGCCTCACCGACGAAGAGCTACAGGTCTCGGTCCTCGGCCTCAGCACCGGGCAGACCATCACGGTGGACTTCTCGGGCGCGAGCTTCGCCGGCACCGCCTTCATCGATTACGACGGTGCCAACGGCGCCAACGACAGCGTCACCGGCGGCACGGGCAATGACGAGCTTTCGGGCAATGCGGGCGACGACACGCTGGCAGGCGGCGCGGGCGAGGACACCCTGAACGGCGGCTCCGGCGCCAACACGCTCACCGGCGGCACTGGCGCCGATCTGCTGGTCGTCAGCACCACCGCCACCGGCCTGCTCGACGGCGGCAGCGAGGACGACACCCTCGACATCAATGCCAGCTTTCAGAGCAGCACACTGCAAGGCGGCACCGGCGACGACCTGCTGAGCCTGACCAACGTCAACCTCAGTGGCACCGACGTCCAGGGCATCGAGCGCACCGAACTGGTCGGCTCTTCCACCGTGACCATCGATGCCGTCGAGATCGACGATCTGGGCGCGGTCACGCTGGGCGGTAGTGCGGCAAGCGGCGGTCGCGCGGTAGTGTCGCTGACCAACGGCGCCGGCCAGACCGCCGATTTCTCAGGCTTTACCCTGAGCGATGAGGAAGTGCAGGTCTCGACCAGTGGGCTCGTGTCGAGCGATATCTTCACCGCCGATTTCTCCGGCGCCACCTTCCTCGGCAGCGCCTTTGTCGATTTCAACGGCAGTGCGGCCAACGACATCGTCTCCGGCAACACCGGCGACGACGAAATCACCGGCTCGGGCGGCGACGACGTGCTCTCGGGCGGCGCAGGCGACGATGTGATCGACGGCGGCAGCGGCACCAACACGCTGCTCGGCCAGGGCGGGCGCGATCTCCTGGTGGTGAGCACCACCTCCAACGGGCTCCTCGATGGCGGCAGCGAAGACGATACGCTCGATATCAACAGCACCTTTCAGAATGCCACCTTGCAAGGCGGGACAGGCACCGATCTCCTGAGCCTGACCAGCGTCAATATCAGCGGCACCGATATCGAGGGCATCGAGGACACCGAGCTGGTCAGCTCATCCACCGTGACCCTCGATGCCGCTGAGATCGGCGATCTGGGGGCGGTCACGCTGGCGGGCAGTGCGGCAAGCAACAGCCGTGCGGCGCTGTCGTTGACCAACGGCGCCGGCCAGACCGCCGATTTCTCAGGCTTTACCCTGACCGATGAGGAAGTGCAGGTCTCGACCAGCGGGCTCGTGTCGGGCGATATCTTCACGGCGGATTTCTCCGGCGCGCTCTTCCTCGGCAGTGCCTTCGTCGATTTCAACGGCAGTGCGGCCAACGACATCGTCTCCGGCGGCACCGGTGACGACGAGATCTCCGGCTCCAGCGGCGACGACGTGCTGAGCGGCAACGCCGGCGACGACACCCTGACCCCCGGCGGCGGCACCGACCAAGTCTTCGGCGGTGCGGGCCAGGACCGGATCGTCCTGACCACCAACAACTCCAACAGCGCCGGCAGTGTCGATGGCGGCACCGAGGACGACGTCATCGCCCTCAGCGGCCGGTTTTTCGGCGGCTCCATCGATGGTGGCGACGGCACCGACCGTCTCGATCTCAGCAACGCCGATCTGAGCGGCACCACGCTCTCCGGGATCGAGAGCACGCTCTTCCTCAACACCGGCACTTTCACCGTCAACGCCGATCAGATCGTCAATCTGGGTGCGGTCGATTTCACCAGCTCGGCGGCGGGGGCGCGGGTGTTCTTCACCATCGTCGGCTTCGATGGGCAGACAGCCGATTTCTCCGGCTTCGCCTTGGACGACGGCGAGGAGCTTCAGGTCGGCGTCTCCAATCTGACTGCCGGACAGACGCTGAGCGTGGACTTCTCGCAGGCGAGCATCACCGGCAGCGGCTTTGTCGATTTCAACGGCTTCACCGGCGTAGCCTCCAGTTTCATCGTCGATGGCTCGGCAGGCGATGACGAATTGACGGGCTCGTCGGGCGCCGACACGCTGCGCGGCGGCTTGGGCGATGACACCCTCGAAGGCTCCACGGGCGCCAACGTCCTGGCCGGCGAGGGCGGCAACGACGTGATCCGGGCAGTCACCAGCACGGGCTCCATCGATGGCGGCGCCGACGACGACCTGATCGAGGTGTCGAGCTTCCAAAACTCCAGCATCGACGGCGGCAGCGGCTCGGACACGCTGGAGCTGTCCTCCTCCAATCTGGCCGGCACCACCATCACCGGCATCGAGACGACGCTGATCCAAAACACCAGCAACACCGTCGATGCGGCAGAGGTGGCCAATCTGGGAGCGGTGCGCTTCGATTTCGGCACGGGCGCCAGCGCGAGCACGCTGACGCTCACCAATCCGGCAGGCACCAGCCTCTCGCTGGCCAATTTCACGCTGGTGGGCACCGAAGAGCTACGCCTGCAGTTTCCCAGCCTGAGCCTCACCACCGGTCAGAGCTTCAGCCTGGACGCCTCCACCGCCACCACCAGCATGGGCGCGATCATCGAGTTGAGCGGCACCGCAGCCGATGAGACCTTCATCGCCTCGCCCACCGCCAACAACCAGTTCTTCGCCTCCGCGGGCACGGACACGCTCTCCTATGCGGCCCTCGGCACGGCGGGGCTGCCCGGCATCGAGATCGATCTTGTCGCCCAGAGCGGGGCGGGCCTGGCGCTTGGCGACAGCTTCAGCGGCGTCGAGAACGTGATCGGCTCGGCCGGCAACGATGTGGTCGCCACCAGCAACGCCGACAACCGCTTTGAAGGCGGCACGGGCACCGATATCTTCGTGGTGCGCGGCAATCAGGCCGAATACACCCTGACCGATCTGGGCGCTGGCGTGTTCACGCTGGTCGACAACCAGACCTTCCCCGGCAACGACGACGGCACCGACACGCTGGTCGATGTGGAGATCGTGCGCTTTGCCGATGGCGACGTGGTGATCGGTAGCAATATCGTGCCAACAGCCACCATCACCGCCGATGCAGCCCAAACAGCTGAAGGCGACACGGGCACCACCGCCCTCACCTTCACCGTGCAGCGCTCGGGCGATCTCTCGCAGGCGTCGTCGGTCGATTTCGCGGTGGTGGCCACCCCCGCCAGCGTGGCCGTGGCCGAGGCAGCCGATTTCGCGGGCCGGGCCTTTCCCAGCGGCACGGTCAATTTCGCCGCCACCGAGGCGAGCCAGACCATCACCGTCGAGGTGGTGGGTGACACGGTGTTCGAGTCGGACGAGCGCTTCGATGTGGTGCTCTCCAACCCGATCAACCTCAGCCTGACCGACGACCGCGCCACCACGACCATCGAAAACGACGATGTCTCGACCACCCCGATCAGCGTGACGGCGCAGTTCTCGGCCACCACCACCACGGTGGCCGCGGCCTATTCGGCGGTCTCCGATCTGGTGGTGACGGCGAATTCGAGCGGTGTGATCGAGTTTTATCAGCGCGACGGCACCCTGGTGCGCACGCTCAACAGCCCGACCGGCGCCTCGTCGTCGTTCGATCTCGATTTCGCTCCCGGCGCCTTCAGCCTGGGCGGCACTCAGGTGCCCGCCGGCAGCCTGCTGGTGATCGACGGCACCGAGGCGAGCGACGACATCCGCGCCATCGACCCGGTCACCGGCGCTCCCATCGCCGCGCTGACCAGCGGCCTCAGCGGCAGCGGCGCCCCCATTGTGGGCGGCAGCTATTCGGCGGCGCGCGACAGCTTCTTCCTGATCGACTTCGTGACCCAGGTGGTCACCGAGATCAGCGCGGCAGATGCCAGTGTGCTCGGCAGTTTCGATCTCGACGAATACGCCTTCCCAGTCAATTTCGGCGATATCACGGTGGACCCGACCACGGGCGATCTGTTTGCCGTCACCAGCCAGCGCAATGAATTTCTGCGCCTCAGCCCCGAGGGCGATCTCATCGACCGGGTGGCGCTGCCCCAGGGTGTTGGGAGCCTGAGCGGGATCGGCGTGATCGACGGCGACGAACTGGTGGCAGCCAGCACCAATGGTGAGGTGTTCCAGCTTGGCCTCTTTACCGGCCCGCCGCGCTTTGAGATCGCCGCCAATGCCGGCACGCTCAGCGAGGGCACGGGCACCGGCGCGACCTTCAGCGTCACCGTCGATCGCCTGGGGGATACCAGCGCGGCCTCCTCGGTCGATTTCACCCTGACCCCGGCGGGGGACGTGGGCGAGGTCGAGGCCGATGATTTCGTGGGCGGCGTCTTCCCGAGCGGCACGCTCAATTTCGGCATAGGCGATGCCAGCGCCACCCTCACGTTCCAGGTGGTGGGCGATGGCGTACTCGAAGAGAATGAAGCCTTCGAGATCACCCTCTCCAACCCGATCAACGGCTTTATCACCGAGGGCGTGAGCACCGGGCGCATCGACAACGACGACGCCTCGGCCACCCCCGCCACTCAGATCAACCGCTTCGATCCGGGGCTGGGGCAGTTGGTCTCCATCGGCTATGACGAGACCCGCGACGAGGTGGCGGTCTACGATAACTTTGCCGATTTCATCAATATCTTCGCGCGCGACGGCACGGCTTTGCGCACCATCGCAGTACCCTCGCCGCGCAGCAACGATGCCGATATCGATTACGCCCCCGAAGCCTTGACGCTCGGTACCACGCTTGTGCCCGCAGGCGCGCTCCTGTTCATCAACGGCGAAGTGGGGGCTGCGACCATCGAGGCCTTCGACCCGGTGAGCGGGGCCTTGCTGGCCAGCATCACCACGACCGTGGGCGCGGGCAATATCGTCGGCGGCACCTACGATCCGGTGGCCGATCGCTTTTTGCTGATCGATACCAGCGAAAACATCTTCGCCGTCGACCCAGCCACCGGCAACGAGATTACAGGCGGCTTCTCGATCTCGGGGCGCTTCCCGGTCAACTTCGGCGATCTCGACTTCAACACCGACACCGGCACGCTGTTTGTGGTGTCGAGCCAGCGCACCCAGATCGCCGAATTCGACCCCGTCGACGGCGAGTTGCTCGATCTGATCGAACTGCCAAGCGGCATCACGAGCCTCAGCGGCATCGGCGTGATCGACCAGTTCAACGTCTTCACCGCCAACACCCAAGGCGAGGTGGACGAGATCGGGCTCTTCGATCCGGCCAGCGTGCCGACGGCCAACGACGACACCCTGACCACCGATCAGAACACGGCGGTGAGCGGCAACCTGATCACCGGTCTGCCACCGGCCACCGGCGCCGATACCGATCCCGAAAACGACCCCCTGACCGTGATCGACGCGGCCTTTCTCAGCAGTACCGACATCACGCTGGGCGTGGCGACCACCGTCTCCAACCTCGGCACGATCACGTTTGAGAGCGACGGGACGATCGCGTTCGATCCCGGCACGCGCGCTGACGATCTGGACGACGGCGAAGTGCGCACGCGCAGCTTCACCTACACCATCGCCGACGGCAACGGCGGCTCGGATACGGCCCAGCTCGACATCACCGTGACCGGCATCAACGACGCGCCCGTCTTCAACGACCTCACCCGCAACGCCGCCGAGAACCAGACCTTCGTGATCGATCTGACCGGCTTTGCAAGCGATGTCGACGGCGAGGCGCTCACCTATACCATCGTCGGTGGCGCCGATGCGGGCCTGTTCACCATCGACCAAGCCACCGACCGCCTGAGCTTTCTCCAAGCGCCCGATTTCGAGAACCCCGGCAGCGCCGACAACGACAACCTCTACGATCTCGTGATCGCGGCGAGCGACGGCGATCTGAGCGACACCGCCGCCCTCACCGTCAATGTCACCGATGTGATCGACGAGGCCATCGTCTCCATCGGCACTGCCAGTGTGAGCGAGGGCGATGCCGGCACTACCGATGCGGTGTTCACGGTGAGCCTGAACCAAAGCGTCACCAACGACGTCAGCTTCGACATCACCCTCTCCAACGCCACCACTAACGCCGCCGATTTCGCGCCGGGCTCCCAGCCGGGCTCGCTTGGCTCGGGGCTGATCCCGGCGGGGCAGACCTCGACCACCGTGAGCGTGCGCGTGGCCGGCGATACGGTGTTCGAGCCGGACGAGCAGTTCGTGATCACGCTCTCCAACATCGTCGGCGCCAATGGGGCCAATGTGCAGGGCGTGGGCCAGATCCTCAACGACGACCCCCGCCCGCCGGTGATCGCCCAAAACGACGCTCTCACCACCGACGAGCGCACCGTGCTCCTCGACGATCTATTCGAGGACAACGGCAACGGCATCGACGAGGGCGCTGGCATCGTTGTCGAGAGCCTGCGCGACAGTGCCGGGGCGCCGCTTGCGCTTGGCCAATCGGTCGCGCTGCCCGAGGGCGGTCTGCTCACCGTCCAGGCCGATGGCGCTCTGGCGTTCGATCCCAATGGCGCATTCGGCGATCTGGGCGTGGGCGAGAGCGAGGGTGTCAGCCTCAGCTATACCATCTCCGACGGCGTGAACGCCTCGACCGCGACCGCCCTCATCACCGTCACCGGCGTCAATGATCTCCCGACGGCCGTGGACGACAGCTTTGGCGTCACCGCAGGCGCCAGCTTTACCGGCAATGTGATTGCGGGCATCGGCGCCGGGCCCGACACCGATCCAGACGGCGATCCGCTGAGCGTGAGCCAGATCAACGGCCAAGCTGTGAGCTTTGGCACGGCCTTCGCCCTGCCCTCGGGGGCCGAGCTGACGGTGAGCGCGGGCGGTGCCATCACCTACGACAGCGCCCCAGCCAATTTCGCCGCGCCCACCACCGACAGTTTCGCCTACACGATCAGCGACGGCCAGGGCGGCAGCGATATCGCCACTGTCGACATCGCCATCGCCGAGGTGATCAACGGCGCACCGGTGGCCGTGGACGACCAGGGGCCGGCCTTCACCATCGACGAAGACGGCGTGCTGAGTGCCGACATCATCGCCAACGACACCGATCCCAATGGCGATATACTGTTCGTCAACGGCCTGCCCGATACCACCGGCCTCGACGGCACCCTGGTGATCGCAAACAACAGCCCAGGCCCCCTGACCTTCACCCCTGGCGCAGCTTTTCAGGATCTGGACGACGGCGAGAGCCGCACCACCGGCTTCACCTACACCGCCAGCGACGGCGCGCTGATCAGCAACCAGGCCAGCGTCACCTTCACCGTCACCGGGCAAAACGATGCGCCGGTGGCAGGCGTGGTGCAGGCCGGCTTCCTGGAGGACGAGACCGGGCGCAGTGTGGCACTCCTCGCCGGGGCCACGGATGTGGACATCGAAGACCTGGACGTGCTCTCGGTCAGCTTCGACGATCCCACGATCCAGTTCTCGCTCGATAGCGAGAGCGGCGTGCTCAGCCTGGGCGACGGCCAGTTCGAGACCCTCGACGGCGCCTTTGGCCTCGACCCCGCCGACCAGCTCGTCCTGGGTTTCGACTACACCATCACCGACGGCGATGCGGCTGTGGACGCCCGCGGCACCATCACCATCACCGGCGAAAACGACGACCCGACGATCTTCATGCTCGACATGGTGGCCGTGCCCGAGAACACCACCTTCGTCACCACCGTCGCCGCCACCGACATCGATGCCGACGACACGGTGCGCTTTTCGATCGAGGGCGGGGCCGATCAGGCGTTCTTCACCATCGACGAGACCACGGGCGTGCTCAGCTTCCTGGCCGCACCCGATTTCGAGAACCCCCTCGATGCGGGCGCCGACAACACCTACGACGTGGTCGTGCGCGCCACCGACAGCCGCGAGGCCTTCGACGAGGAGGCGATCGAGGTCATGGTCACCGACATCGACGAGGGCGCTGTGGCCACGGTCACCATCGCCGTCGATCCGGAAACGGCTGCTGAGGGCGATACGGGCACGCGCACCGTGACCTGGACGCTGACGCGCGTAGGCGACACCACCAACGCCGTCACGGTGACGCTGGGCTTGAGCGGCACGGCCACGGCGGGGGATGTGCTCGCCCTGCCTGCCACCACCGCGGTGCTCGGCGCCGGGGTCGAGACGGCCACCATCACCGCCGAGGTGCTGGGCGATCTGGCGGTCGAGGCCGATGAGACGCTGGCCCTCACTATCCTGGCGCTCAGCCGCCCCGATCACGCCATCGGCTCCCCCGATGCGGCCACGACGACGATCGTCAACGATGATGCCGTGCCGGTGGCGGCTGATGACAGCTTTGAAACCGACGAGAACACCCCGCTCGGCCCGGTCGATCTCTTTGCCGACAACGGCGCTGGGCCCGATACCGACGACGAAGCGTTCCAGATCGTGAGTGCGCTGGACAGCCAGGGCAACGCCATCGCCCTCGATGGCTCGGCGGTGGCGCTACCCGAGGGTGGCTTTGTCACCCTCACTGCGGCAGGGGTGCTCGACTTCGATCCAGATGGTGATTTCGAGGCGCTGGCGGCCAACCCACTGCCCGGCGCCCCTGCGGCTAGCGCCACGCTAAGCTATACGATCAGCGACGGCCTGAATGAGGATACCGCCACCGTCACCCTTGGCATCCGCGGCGTCAATGACGAACCCGTGGCCAACGACGACGCGGGCACGGGCTTTGCCACCGATGAGGCGACGGCCTTTACCACCGCCTCGGTGCTCATCAACGACACCGACATCGACCAGGGCGATGTGCTGAGCGTGGCCTCCTTCGACGACAGCGCCACCCAAGGGCTGGTCACCGACAACGGCGACGGCACCTTCGACTACGACCCGAACGGCGCCTTCGACACGCTGCTCGATAGCGAGACGGCGACCGACAGCTTCGTCTACACCGTCTCCGACGGCCAAGGCGGCACCGACACCGCCACCGTGACCATCGAGATTGCCGGGGTGGGCCAGCAAGACCCCGGCCTGCCCGTCCTCGCCGGCACCCCCGGCAACGATGCCCTGATCGGCACCGACACGGCCGAGCGCATCGAGACCCGCGGCGGGCGCCTCGATCTGGTCGAGGGCGGGGGCGGCGACGACGTCTTCGCCTTCACCAACCTGCCCGGCACGCGCGATGTGGTGCAGATCCTCGATTTCGAGACCGGCACCGGCCCGGGCGACGGCGATGCCCTCGACCTCGGCACATCGAGTGTGGCACAAAGTCTCACGCTGGGCGGCAGCACCTACTTGGTGCTGGACGGCAGCGACGGCGATCTGATCGTCGTCCTCGGGGTGGGGGACCCTGGGGAGATCGACATTCTATAAGCGCGGCCCGCCCGCACCCGGCACCCCGCAGAGGGCGCCATCTCGGTAGAGCTTGAAAGGACACGCTGATGTTGAGGGATAGCCGCTTGTCGCACTTATGTCTGGCCGGTGTGGGCGCTGTGCTCGCCGGTCTGCTCGCAGCACCCGCCAGTGCCGAGCGCCTTGGCGTCATCACACTCGATCAGCCGCTGATCAGCGCCACGGGGGATGTGGGCTTTTTCGCACCGCTCTCCGATTTTCAGGTGCTGGCCTCGCCCGGCACCGCCACCGTGCCGAGCGATCCGACAGCGGTAACGCTCGGCCTCTCGGTGCTGATCGACGCCAGCGGCGCGCTCGGGCCGCAAGGGGGCGCGCTGAATGTGTTCGAGACCGCAGGCGGCACCTCGTTTCTCACAGGCAGCGCGTTGGACGTGGGCTTTGCCTTCGATGCCAACGGCGAGGACATCATCGAGGTCTTGATCGGCAGCCTCGGCGGTAGTGCCGCGGGCGCCTTCGGGCCGACGGCGCTGGCCACGATCACGGGGGAGTTCGGCGATGATGTGGGGGCCTTTGCCGGGCCAATCGGGTTTTTCACACCGGGTTCGAGCATCGATGTGCGCCCGGTCGGCGTGATCCCGTTGCCCGCGCCTGCGCTCTTGCTGATGACGGGCTTGGGCGCGCTGGCCCTGGCGCGCCGGCGCCGCTGAGGCTCGCTTCACGCGAGAGGGTAAGGACTGTCCGCGACGCGCGCCGGTATGAAGGCGCGATGAAATCTGCACTGCAAGATGCAGTTTTCCCTATCGCTGCATGCAAATCGCACTAGGCTTTCTGACGAGGACTCTGCGGTGCCCGGCACGCGTCGCCACCGCAGTCCAGCCCCGACGCTCACCATACTCTCGATGCCATGAGAGATTGCGCCGGCGCAGGGCCCGCCGCGCTCGTGTTGGTGAGCGGGGGGGCCCTGCAAGCCTCAGAGAGCCCCGGTCATCCCTCTAAACCCTCATCGCAAAGCGGTCAGAGCGCCGTCCAACCGCCATCCACCGAAATCGCCGTGCCGGTGATCTGTGCCGCATCGTCCGAGCACAAAAACGCCACCGTGCCACCGAGCTGTTCGGTGGTGGCGAACTCCTTGGAGGGCTGGCGCTCCAGCATGACCTCGCGAATCACCTGATCGCGCTCCATGCCGTATTTCTCCATCGTATCGGGGATTTGCGCCTCCACCAGCGGCGTCAGCACATAGCCCGGACAAACCGCATTGCAGGTGATCGGCTCTTGCGCCGTCTCCAGCGCCACCACCTTGGAGAGCCCGACCACACCATGCTTGGCCGCCACATAAGCCGATTTGAAGGGCGAGGCGGTCAACCCATGCGCCGAGGCGATATTGACGATACGCCCCCAGCCCGCCTTGCGCATCGCGGGCAGGGCTGCGGCGGTGGTGTGGTAGGCCGAGCTTAGGTTGATCGCGACGATGGCATCCCATTTCTCCGTTGGGAACTCATCGATGGCCGAGACGTACTGGATGCCAGCGTTATTGACCAGAATATCGCAGCCACCGAAGGCCTCGATGGTCTTGTCGATCAGCGCGCGGCACTGTGCGCCCTTGGACATATCGGCCTGGATATAGCGCACGCCCGCGCCGGTCTCCTGGGCGATCTTGTCGGCCAAGGCGTGATCCTCGGCGCTATCGCTGAAGGAGTTGATCACCACATTGGCCCCGCGCTTGGCGAGCTGTTCGGCCACACCGAGGCCAATGCCTGAGTTCGATCCGGTGATGACGGCGGTTTTTCCCTCAAGCGACATGGGCAGCATTCCTTCGGCTGTTGTAGGGTTGGGCGGATCGGATCCGAGACACCCAGCGGCGCCCGGTGAGGCGAGCTATGCACGAGGAGGGCGGGGAATGAAGGGCTTGAGCAAAAAAAAGGCGCCTCCCGAAGGAGGCGCTTCACAAGTTGAGGCAGGTTTCATACAGGCAAGAAACCTATCGAGCAGTGATTACAATCTACGCCATCGCGCACCCATCGGCAAGGGCTTTTACCACCGGTCTATCGACAGGGTAGTCCACGCACTCACCCACAGGGGAGCAGTCTGTCAAGTTGGTGTTATATTATTGGCTTGCGCCTGTTTGTTCAGCCTTTTTCCAGCCAAAAACGCCGTTGCCGAGCCTGTGCATGGAATCGCCATGCACGGCGCACCCGCGCTTGCGCCCGGCTTTGCGAATCTCCCTTACGCTGTGCCAGAGGCGCCCAAAGGCGGGCGGATGGTGTTTGGCGAGATCGGCGGCTTCGACAGCCTCAATCCTTACGTGCTCAAGGGCCGCGCCCCCTGGCCGATCCGCAGCTACACCGTCGAGAGCCTGATGGCGCGCTCCTGGGATGAGCCGTTTACGCTCTATGGTTTGCTGGCCGAGAGCATCGAGACGCCCGAGGATCGCTCCTCGGTCACCTTTCGCCTGCGCGAGGGGGCGCGGTTTTCCGATGGCAGCCCGGTCACGGTCGAGGACGTGCTTTGGTCGATCGAGACACTGGGGCGTGAGGGCCACCCGCGCTACCGCGCTGCCTGGCGCGCTGTGGCGCGGCTGCAGCGGATCGATGCGCGCACGCTCACGGTGCACTTCAGCGAGGCCAACCGCGAGCTACCCCTGATCCTGGGCCTGCGCCCGGTGCTCAAGAAATCGCAATGGCAGGGCCGGCCCTTCACCGGCGGCTTGGAGGCGGTGACGGGCTCGGGGCCCTACGTGGTGGACGAAGCGGCGAGCGAGCCCGGGCGTGTCCTGGTCTTGCGCAAGAACCCCGACTGGTGGGGCGCCGATCTACCGGTCAACCGTGGCCTCTACAACCACGACGAAATCCGCTTCGAGTATTTTCGCAACGGCGATGCGCTCTGGTCCGCGGTGCAGACCGGGGTGGTGACGGTGTTCTCGGACAACGACCCGGTGCGCTGGGCCGAGGGCTATGATTTTGCCGCCGCGCGCGAGGGGCGTGTGTTGCGCCACGAGATCGAGCACGCCCGGCCCTCGGGCATGGTGGGCTTTGTCTTCAACACCCGCCGCGCCGTCTTTGCCGACAGACAGGTGCGCGAGGCCTTGGCGCTGAGCTTCGACTGGACCTGGATCAACCAGCGCGTCTACGCCAGCGCCTATGACCGGATCCGCTCGTATTGGCACGGCTCGGCGCTGGCCTTTCAAGGCGCAGCCGAGGGCGAGGAGGCAGCGTTGCTCGCCCCCTTCGCCGCCATGTTGCCCCCCGGCACGCTGGAGGCCGGCTGGCGCCCGCCCATGGGCGACGGCGCGCGCAACCGGCGCAATCTGCGCACCGCTGCGCGCCTGCTCGACGAGGCCGGCTGGACCATCACCGAAGGCCAGCGCCAAAAGAACGGCGAAGCGCTCACCTTTGAGATCCTGGTCGCCTCCACCGAGCACGAGACCCTGGCCAGCCTCTGGCGCCCGGCCTTGGAGCGCCTGGGCGTGAGCCTCGACATCCGTCGCGTCGACGATGCCCAATACGAAGCCCGCCGCCAGGACTATGACTACGACATGACCGTCAGCCGCTGGTATCTCTCGCTCAGCCCCGGCACCGAGCAGCGGCTCTATTTCGGCTCGGAGGGGCGCGAGGCGCCGGGCACGCGCAACTACGCCGGCATCGATGACGCTGCCGTCGACACCATGATCGCAGCCCTGCTGAGCGCCGAGAGCCAGACGCGCTTTGAGGCGGCTGCGCGGGCGCTCGACCGGGTGCTGAGCGCCGGGATCTATGTCATCCCCTTCGGCACACTGGCCCAGGACCGCATTACCGCCCAAGCCTCCCACCGCTTTCCCGAGCGCGCCCCCCTTTACGGCTTTCGGCCTGAGACGTGGTGGTCGGTGGAGGCGTGGTCGGTGGAGGTGGACTGAAAAACCCTGTCGGATTCGCCTACAATTCATCTGGAATAGGCGTGAACATATCCTAAAACGTCACAACGGGTGCGTAGGTGTTTTGTGGGGCGCAATTATGACACAACGAAATCGGTCCGGGGCTGTGGACGCCATCGGCGCCATCGGGTCCTCGCGCGTGTCGCGCCAACCGCTGGTGCGTGCTGTTGTCGATAGCGCCGTGCCCACCGTGCTCACCGATCCGACACTGCCCGACAACCCCATCGTCTTTGCCAACGACAGTTTCTTACAACTGATCGGCTACCCCGAAGAGGAAGTGCTCGGGCGCAATTGCAAGTTTATCCAAGGCCCCGACACCGACCCCGCCACCTGCCAGCGCATCCGCGAGGCGGTGGCGGCGCGCGAGAAGATCGTCACCGAAATCCTCAACTACCGCAAGGACGGCACGCCGTTCTGGAACCAGCTCCACATCGCGCCGGTCCTGGATGAGGCGGGCGAGGCGGTGTATTTCGTCGGCTCGCAGATCGACGTCACCGCGCGCATCGAAGGCCAGCGCACCCTAGTCACCCAGATGGAACGCCTGGAGCGCGAGGTCGAAGAGCGCAAAGCCGCCCTCCAGCAAAGCGTCGCCGCCCACGAACTGAACGCGCGTGAAGTCGTCCACCGCGTGCGCAACAGCTTGTTCCTGCTCGGCGCGCTGATCGAGGTCAAGCGCAACGACGCCAAAGACGCGGGCGTGCGCGAGGTGTTGCGCGAGATCGGCGGGCGCATCAATGCCGTGGCCCGCATCCAGGGCCTCTTAGAGAACGTCGGCAGCGGGCGCGCGGGGCGGCGCATCGATCTCTCGCACGCGCTCTCCAGCCTGTGCCAGGATCTGGACGCACTGGCACTGACGCGGGTGCGCCTGCAGGTCAGCGATCCACCCGAGATCAGCCCCGAGCAGGCCCTGCCCGCCACCCTGGCCATCACCGAACTGGTGCTCAATGCCCAAAAGCACGCCTTTGGCGGCAACGGCGAGGGTGAGATCGTGGTGCGCCTTGGCAGCGACGGCGGCGGCCTGGCCATCGAGGTCGAGGACAACGGCCCCGGCCTGCCGATGGGCTTTGATCCAGAGCGCAGCCGCGGCACAGGGATGATGGTGGTGCTCACCCAGACGCGCCTGGCGCGCGGGCGGCTCTCATTCGGCGAGGCCGAGAGCGGGGGGGCGTCGTTTCGGGTCTGGCTGCCGATCGAGCGCCCGGCCTGAAGCCCGCCTAAGCCCAGCGGTTTCCCACCCTCTTTTATGCCGCTTCATTATCGCCCAGGCCCTCAGCCGCGTTCGGGGCGTTTGCCGAGGATGATCATCGCCAGGATCTCGTCATCGGTGACATCCTCGACGCGCTCGGTGCCGACCAACTTGCCGTTCTTCATCACCGAGACCCGGTCGCAAAGCGCCATGACGTCGTGGATGTCGTGGCTGATCAGGAAGATGCCAAGGCCCTGTTTCTTCAACTCGCCGACCAGTTCGGCCACCATCTGGGTCTCCTGGGGGCCGAGGGCGGCGGTGGGCTCGTCCATGATCAGGATGCGGGCGTTGAAGTAGACCGCGCGCGCAATCGCCACCGACTGGCGCTGGCCGCCCGAGAGCGCGCGCACTGGTGCGTTGAACTTACGAAAGTTGGGGTTGAGCCGCGCCATGATCTTGCGCGTCTCGGCCTCCATGCGGTCTTCGTCGATCAGGCCGAGGGGCGTGGTCAGTTCGCGCCCGAGAAACAGGTTGGACGCCGCGTCCAGATTGTCGGCCAGCGCCAGGGTCTGGTAGATGGTCTCGATGTTGAGCGCGCGGGCATC
>JBCDHK010000050.1:0-15109 GCA_038750185.1 Pseudomonadota bacterium | reverse complement strand
TTTCAGACAGCGCCGGCCCAGCAACTCGGCGATCTGCACCGCGTTGAGCGCCGCGCCCTTGCGCAGGTTGTCCGAGACACACCAAAAGCTGAGGCCGTTGTCCACGGTGGGATCGTCGCGCAAGCGGCTGATGAAGGTGGCAAAATCACCCGCCGCCTCGACCGGCGTGACATAGCCCTCGTCCTCGCGCTTATCGACGACCATGATCCCCGGCGCCTCGCGCAAGATCTCGCGGGCCTCCTCGGCGTCCAACGGCTCCTCGAACTCGACGTTGATCGCCTCGCTGTGGCCGACAAACACCGGCACGCGCACACAAGTGGCATGGACCTTGATCTTGGGATCGACGATCTTCTTGGTCTCGGCCACCATCTTCCACTCTTCCTTGGTCGAGCCGTCGTCGAGGAAGACGTCGATGTGGGGGATGACGTTGAAGGCGATCTGCTTGGTGAAGGTTTTCGGATCGACCTCCTGGCCCGGCACATAGAGGCCCTTGGTCTGGTTCCAAAGCTCGTCCATGCCCGCCTTGCCCGCGCCCGAGACCGATTGGTAGGTCGAGACCACCACCCGCTTGATGCGCGCGCGGTCATGCAGCGGCTTGAGCGCCACCACCATCTGCGCGGTCGAGCAGTTGGGATTGGCGATGATGTTGCGCTTGGCGTAGCCCTCGACGGCGTCCGGGTTAACCTCGGGCACGATCAGCGGAATGTCGGGCTGGTAGCGATAGAGTGAGGAGTTGTCGATCACCACCGTGCCTTGGCGCGCGACGCGCGGCGCATACTCCTTGGTCGGCCCCGAGCCGATGGCAAAGAGGGCGATGTCGGTGCCGGTGAAGTCGAATTGCTCGATGTCCTGGGTCTTCAGGGTCGTATCGCCATAGCTGCACTCGGTGCCGAGCGAGCGGCGCGAGGCCAGCGCCACCACTTCATCGGCGGGAAACTCGCGCTCGGCGAGGATGTTGAGCATTTCGCGGCCCACGTTGCCCGTGGCGCCGACGACGGCGACCTTGTAGCCCATGGCTGGCTCCTTCGTGATTGGAAGCTGGGCTTTAGCTGGTTTGGGCGCGGGGAAAAAGGGGTCATCTCGCTCAAATTATGACCCGTGCGACAAGGCCGGGATGAGCCAACGGATGCGCTGGTCACCGCTTGGCGCGCCTCTGATGCTCAAGCTCGGGACAGCTGTGATGAACGGCACGCTCGACGCCGATTACGCGGCCGCAGAGCGCGCCGCCCGCCGCCCATGCCTCCACACCGCATGACCCCCACAGTCTCGACGGTCTCTCCAAGGCTTTCGTTGCGAGGCTGGCTGCGATATGTCCGAAATGGTGTAGAGTAAAACGGCGGCGTGTTCGCCGCATCATTTCCGAGGCTTTATGCTTTCCACCTTGGACCCTTCAGTCGGCGCGGTGCTCGATCAGGTCTGGCTCCTCGTGTGTGCCGCGCTGATCCTGCTGATGCAGCCGGGGTTCATGTGTGTCGAAGCAGGGCTCACACGCGCCAAGAACAACATCGGCGTGGCCATCAAGAACATTGCCGACTTCTCCATCTCGATCCTCTCGTTCTGGTTGGTCGGCTACGGATTGATGTTCGGAACCTCGGCCGCGGGATGGGTCGGGACGAGCGACTTCGCCTTCGACCGCCTGCCCGAGAGCGGCGCCTATGTTCATTTCATCTTCCAGGCGATGTTCTGCGGCACGGCTGCGACGATCCTCTCGGGCGCGGTTGCCGAGCGGTGCCGGTTCTCCAGCTACCTGGCGATGACGGCGGTCTCCGCGGTGCTTATCTATCCCGTCTTCGGCCATTGGGCTTGGGCGGTGGATGGGGATGGCAAACCGGCTGGATGGCTCGGGGCGTTGGGATTTCACGACTTCGCCGGCTCCGGTGTCGTGCACGCTGTCGGCGGTGGCGTGGCGCTGGCGGCGATTATGGTCCTGGGGCCGCGCGAGGGCCGCTTCCCGGCGACCGGCCCGCCGCGGCGCTTCAACGGCTCGAACCTGCCGCTGGCGATGCTGGGCGTTTTCCTGCTCTGGTTTGGCTGGTTCGGGTTCAATGGCGGCAGCGCAGGCGGGATCAACGACGCGGTGCCGGGTTTGCTGCTCAATACCTTCGTGGCCGCCGCCGCGGGCACGCTCATCGGTCTTGGGCTGACGTGGGTGCGGGAGGGCAAGCCGAGTGTCTTCTATGCGATGAACGGCTCGCTCGGGGGGCTCGTGGCGGTGACGGCAGGCTGCGATGTGGTCGGGGTGCCCGCTGCTGCGCTGATCGGCGCAGTGGGCGGGATGATCGCCCATCAGGGCGACCGCTTGCTGGAGCGGCTCAAGATCGACGACGCCGTCGGCGCGGTGCCGGTGCATCTTTTCGCGGGGCTCTGGGGGCTGATCGCCGCCGCTCTCTTCGGAGAATACGGCCCGGCGGAGGGGATGGGAATGCTCGCGCGTCTCGGCGCCCAGGCGGCGGGGATCGTGGCGCTTCTGGCCTATGCCGTGGCGCTCCCCTATGCCCTCTTCCGCCTTCTCGACACGGTCTTCCCCCTCCGCGTCAGCGCCCATGTCGAGGACATCGGCGTCAATGTCGGCGAGCACGGCGCGAATACCGATCTGAACGAACTCTTCGACGTGATGCAGCGTCAGGCGCGCGACAGGGATCTGTCGATGCGCGCCCCCCAGTCGCCCTTCACCGAGATCGGCCAGATCGGTCTGTTCTACAACTCCGTGATCTTCGAACTGGAACGCTCTTTCGAGCGGGTGCGCGAGACGTCGGACGAGTTGTCCAAGACGGTGGAGGCGAAGAATGCCCTGCTGGAGTCGATCCTGCCCAAGCGCATCGCCAGCCGGATAAACGACGGCGAGCAGCGCATCGTCGATCAGGTGACGGACGCCACGGTCGTCTTCGTCGATGTGGTCGACTTCACCGCCTACGCCATGTCCGTCCCGCCAGAAGACTCCATCGATCTGCTCAAGCGCCTCTTCGAGCGCTTCGACAAGGTGGTCTGCGACTACGAGCTCGAGAAGATCAAGACGATCGGGGATTGCTACATGTTCGTTGCCGGGGTCCACGTGGAGAGCGGCGACCACTGCGCGACGGCAACGGATGCGGCGCTCGACATCCTCTTTGCGACGCGACAGCTCTCGACCGAGATCGGGCGCGATGTTCAGGTGCGCATCGGTCTGCATTCGGGGCCGTTGATGGCGGGTGTCGTGGGTGATCTGCGCTTTGTCTACGATCTCTGGGGGAGCACGGTGAACCTCGCCTCGCGCATCGAAGAGGCCGGCAAGCCCGGGAAGATCACGGTCTCGGAAGCGGTCATCGAGCGCATCGGCAATCAGTTTGCCCACCAGCGCCAAGGCCGCGTGCGCCTCAAGGGCGTGGGCTTGACGGTGCTGCACTCCATCGAGGGCCGCCGCGTGGCGGTCGGCGCTGGGCAATGAGGCCGCAGAGGTGACCGGGTTCGATCTCTTCGATCTTGCGGGCGCGGTGGGGGTGGCCTGCTATATTGCGTCCTATCTGGGTTTGCAGCTTGGATGGCTGAAGGGCGCGGCCGTTCCGTATACGAGCCTCAACCTTGCCGCTGCAGCACTTGTGCTGATCAGCCTGACGGATCGGTTCAACCTCTACTCCGCGATCATCCAGATAACCTGGATCGTGATCTCGCTCCTCGGCTTCGCGCGGCTCTACGCGCTCTCGCGCGAGGCGCGCCTCGATCCTGAAGAGGGGAGCTTCCACAGCGCCATGTTCCCCGAAATGGAGCGGCGCACCGCCGCCCGCCTTATCCGCTCCGGGGCCTGGCGCGAGGGGGTGCCGGGGGAGGTGGTCGTGGCGGAAGGACAGCCCGTCGCCGCACTGATCTACCTCGCCTCGGGTAAGGCCGAGGTTTCGCTTCGGGGCAGGCGCCTGACGGTGATCGACCGTCCGGCCTTCCTCGGCGAGATGGGCGCGCTGAGCGGGCTGCCGGCGACTGCGACGGTCACCTTGAGCGGCCCCGCCCGCTTGTGGGAGCATCCCGTCGATGCGCTGGAGCGGCGGCTGGCCGATCCGAGCCTGCGTCTTCAGGTCGAGGGCGCACTGGCGCGGGACGTGCGTCGCAAGCTGATGCTCGCCAATGAGCGTCTCGTCGGCGTGACGGCCCTCCGATGAGCGCGCTCGTCCTTCTCGGGCCGGCTGGGTGAGGGCGCGCTTCATGGACGCGCGCGCTGTAGCCCCGGACAAGTGCCCCTATCGGACCGGCTTGGATCGGGGCCTGTACCATCTGAGCCCTCTCGCAAAGGCTGCCATCGTGCAGGCCGCCGCCAAAAGACCCAAACGGTGACGAGGATGACTGTATCGGACAGGGGCCGGCCCACCGTTGGCGCTAGGCTGGTGGCGATGGCCCGAACGGCCGTGAGCATGTCGATCCTCGGATTGATGTCGGTCGCCTTCACCGTCTCCTTCGTCGTCATGATCTACCCCGCCCCGATCTCGGCAATGCTCGGCACGGTCGTCGTGCTGGCGCTGATCGGGAGCGCGGCGATGATCGTCGTCGGGACCGCTCTCCACCGCCTGCCGGCCTTGTCCCAGCCCCAGGAGGTGACGGCCATCGTCCTCGCCACCGGCACCGCAGGCATCGCCGCCGCGGCGGCGCCCGAGGCCGCAGGGCCCACCGCGCTGGCCTTCGTCGCTGGCGCAACGATCCTGACGGGCCTCTTGATCTTCGTTGCGGGGCGTCTGCGCCTCGGGGCACTCGCGCGGGTGATACCCTATCCGGTCCTTGGCGGGTTCCTTGCCGCGACGGGGTATCTTCTGGTGATGGGCGGGCTCTCGGTTGCCCTCGACCGGCATGTGGCGCTTTGGGATCTTCCGGGCTTGCTCGCGCCGGGCCAGCTATCTCTCTGGGCGCCATGGCTTGGCATCGCTGTCGTGTTGGCGATCGCGACGCGGGCGCGCGAGAGCGACCTGATCCTGCCCCTGGGGATTTTGCTGTCGACCGGGGGCTTCTACCTCTGGCTCTAGCTCACCGGCCGTAGTCTCGCCCAAGCGCAGACGGACGGCCTTCTTCTGGGCCCCTTTCCGGCGGGAGGGCTCGAAGACCTCAGCGCGATTGCGGGAAAAATCGACTGGAGCCTCGCGCTGGCTCAATGGCCCGTCCTTACCGCACTCGTACCGCTGACCCTGATCGGGGGCCTCCTCAACATGTCCGGCCTGGAGGTCTCGCTGAAACGACCCACGGATTTCGACGCCGATCTGCGCGCCATCGGCACGGCGAACATGGTGTCGGGGGCAGCCGGCTGCATGCCGGGCTTTCCGATGGTCGGCGAGACCCTTCTCGCTCGGCGCTTCGCCCTGCGCCGTTGGGTCGCCACGGGGGCCATCGCAGGCGCCGGGGTGGCCGGGGCCGTGCTCGGCACCGAGGCGCTCGCCCTCCTGCCGCGCGGGGTCTTTGCGGTCGTGATCGGGTATCTCGGGCTCGATCTGCTGGCGACGTGGTTGCGCGACGAGCGCCGCGCCATGGCCGCGCGCGACACGGCAATCGTGTGGCTGATCCTCGCTGTCGCCGCCATGGCGGGGTTTCTGGAAGCTGTCGCCGCGGGTTTCATCCTTGCGGCCCTGCTCTTCGTCCAGGCCTATGCCACCCTCGATCCGGTGCGCGCGCGAAGCTCGCTTGCGGCCCGCCGGTCCCGGGTCGAGCGCCCGGTGGCGGCAACGCTGCACCTGACCGAGACAGGCGAGGCGGTCGCGGTGATCGAGCTGACGGGCTATCTCTTCTTCGGCTCTGCGCACCGGCTGGGCGAATGTGTGCGCGCCGAACTCGCACGCCCTGGCCTGCGCGAGATCATCGTCGATCTCTCGCGTGTTCAGGGGGTCGACAGCTCCGCCCTCAAGGCGCTGATGCGCATCGCCGCCGCTTGCGACGATGCGGGCGTCGCTTTCGCGCTGAGCGCTCTTCCGGCCGAGGTGCGCCCGCTCTGGCCCTCGGCCGATCCGGACATGTCGGGGGCGCTCCAGGAAACGCTCGATGACGCCCTCTTCTCTGCGGAAGAACGTCTGCTCGCACGCGGCCCCGAGACGACGCACAAAGAAGGGCTGCTCGCCGATCTGGAGGGCCTTCTGGCGGAGATGCCTGAAGGCGTGGCGGAGATCGTCACCCTTGCAGACGGAGAGGAACTGATCGCCGAAGGGAGTGTGGGAACGATGCTCTATGTTCTGCGCGTCGGGTGTCTGCGGGCCGAGATCGGGCGAGATGGCGAGGCGCCCTTTGTCGTTGCCCGCTACCGGCCCGGCGCGCTCGTCGGCGAGATCGCGGTCTACGGCTCCTTGCCTCGCACGGCGTCGGTTTTCGCGGATGGTGCGGCCGAAGTCCTGCGCGTGGATCCCGAACGCTTGCAGGCGGCGCATCCCCTTCGCGCGGCAGAACTTCACCGAATGATCGCCGCATACCTGGCACACCGCCTCGCCCGCACGACAAAGTTACTGCAACAGATCTCCGCCTGACACCAAGCTGCCCAGAGTGCAACCCACTCACCACCCCGCGCCCCCGCCCAACCCCGTTCCAGTGTATTTTCAGGGGGTTGGCGCGCGGGCGGGGTGGTGAGTGGTCTCTGCACGTTGGTATGATGATCCTCTGCAGGCTGTCAGGCCATGGTGAGCATCCCAAAATGGCCGCTGTCGTGTACGTGTAGTATGGCGGAAACGCTCTGCTGGACTGCGGGAGTGAGCAGAGGCGCTGTCGATGGGGGGGGACGATGGGCAAGGTAGGTGCAGTGGCGATCCTGATCGCCGCAGAGATCGCGGTGCTGGGGTTGTGGTTTTCGTCATCGGCGGTGCTCACCGACATGGCGGCAGAAGCGGGCCGCACGCCGGCGTCGCTGGCAGGATTGGCAACGGCGGTGCAGATCGGCTTTGCCGCGGGCGCGCTGGCCTTCGCGGGGCTCGGGCTGGCCGACCGCTATGACCCGCGCATGGTTTTTTGTCTCTCGGGGCTGGTGGCCTCTGCGGCGACGCTGGGCTTGCTCGTGGTCGAGATCGGCGCGACAGCGGCGCTGGCGTTGCGCGCCCTCACGGGGGCTGCCATGGCTGGCGTGTATCCGGTCGGCATGAAGATCGCCGTTGGCTGGGGCACGCGCGACCGGGGGTTTTTGGTCGGCCTGTTGGTCGGGGCGCTGACGCTGGGTTCGGCAAGCCCACATCTGGTGGCGTTATTGGGCGGCGCCGACTGGCGTCTGACGTTGATCGCGACCGCAACCATCGCAGCCCTGGGCGCGGTGGCGATTTTGGCGACGCGCCTTGGCCCCCATCATGCGCGGGCGCCGCGCCTCGATCCCGGTGCCTTTGCACTGGCGGTGCGCGCGCCTCGGCTGCGCTTGGCCATCTTGGCCTATCTGGGCCACATGTGGGAGCTTTATGCCTTCTGGGCCTGGGTCGGCGCGATTGCTGTGGCAGGCGGTGCTGCAGCTGCGACGGCCAGTCTCACCGCGTTTGCGGCCATCGCACTCGGGGGCGTGGCCTGCGTGCCTGCCGGCTGGCTGGCCGATCGTTTGGGGCGGGCACGGGTCGCGTTTGCCTGTCTTGTCTTGAGCGGCACCGCGGGCGTGGCGGCAGCCCTTGTCTTTGGGGGGCCGCTTTGGCTGCTGGTGGGTGTGCTGATCGTTTGGGGGATTGCCGTGATCCCCGACTCGGCTCTCTACTCGACCCTGGTCGCAGACGCCGCCCCGCCCGAGCGCGCCGGCTCGCTGATGACCCTACAAACCGCGCTCGGTTTTCTGCTCACCGCCATCACGGTGCAAGGACTGCCGTGGTTGGCCAGTGCTGTCGGCTGGCCGGCGGCGTTGGCAACGCTGGCACTTGGCCCGATTGCCGGCGGGTGGGCGTTGCGCGGATTGATGAGATTTGAGTATGAATAGTCATGGAATGTTGCGAATAGAGCAATGCCAAGCTGCAAAGGCCAATGGGCAGTGGGTCAACGACCCGTCAAATGCCCCCCTGCCCGCGCCCTCAGAGCATCGCGCCGAGCAGCATCAGCGCCAGGCCGAAAAACGCCGTGCCGACCGAGGCGCCATTGGCGGCGACCAAGCGGTTCATGGTGCGCTTGATCTCCTCGGCCTCGGCTTGGGAGCGGCGCAGTTTGAGGGCCTGTAGGACGCACCAGCCAAGCCCGCCAAGCCCGGCCAGCGCCAGGGCGAGGCCGATCCAGACCAGCGTATTCATGGGCTGACCTCGCCATAGCCGCCGCCGCCGGGCGTCTCGAGCACCCAGACATCGCCCGGCCCCACGTCGCGCTTATCGGCTGAGGCCAACACCTCCTCGTCGCCACCCGCGCGCTGGATCGAACTGCGCCCCAGAGCGCCAGGCGCGCCGCCATCGAGGCCCGGCGGGGGCACGCTGCGATGGCCCGAGAGGATGGCGATGGTCATGTCTTCGAGAAAGCGGATGCGGCGCACCGTGCCGTCGCCGCCGCGAAAGCGCCCTTCCCCGCCCGAGCCCGCGCGCAGGCGAAACTCTTCGAGCACCACCGGATAGCGCCACTCCAGCACTTCGGGGTCGGTCAGGCGCGAGTTGGTCATATGGGTGTGGACGCCCGAACACCCGGCATGGCCCCGCCCGTCGTTGAAGCGCCCCGCGCCAGAGCCGCCACAGACGGTCTCGTAGTACTGATAGCGCGCGTTGCCCCAGGTGGTGTTGTTCATGGTCGATTGCGCCGCCGCCTGCACGCCAAGCGCCAGGAAGAGCGCCGAGGTCACCGCCTGGGAGACCTCGACATTGCCCGCGATCACCGCCGCCGGATAGCGGGGCGAGAGCATGGTGCCCTCGGGCAAGATCACCTCCAGGGGGCGCATCACGCCCTCGTTCATGGGGATGGCATCGTCGACCAGACAGCGAAAGACATAGAGGACGGCCGCACGCGTCACCGGCTCCGGCGCGTTGTAGTTGGTCGGCACCTGGGCGGTGGTGCCGGTGAAATCGATCTTGGCCGAGCGCGCATTATGATCGACGCTCACGCGCACGCGGATCTCGCGCGTCTCGCCATCGAGGCCGGGGTCCATGGGGTAGACGTACTCGGCGTCCCTCAAGGCCAGGATGCGCCGGCGGACCAGTTCTTCGGCATTGTCCTGGACGTGGCCCATGTAGGCCTGCACCACATCGAGGCCGAAGTGGGCGGTGATGCGGCGAAGCTCCGCCGCGCCCTTCTCGCAGGCGGCGATCTGGGCCTTGAGATCGGCCACGTTGATATCGGGGGCGCGGGCGGGGTATTCGGCGCCGGTGAGGAAGGCGCGCACTTCGGCCTCGCGAAAACGCCCCCCGCCGTTGCCATCGCCCTCGACCAGCTTGAAATTGTCGATCAGCACGCCCTCGTCCTCGACCCGGCGGCTGTCGGGGGGCATGGAGCCGGGCGTCGTGCCGCCGATGTCGGTGTGGTGGCCGCGGGCCGAGACGTAGAACAGCACCTCCCGCCCCGCATCGTCCCAGACCGGGGTGACGACGGTGACGTCGGGCAGGTGGGTGCCACCATTGTAAGGCGCGTTCAGCACAAACACATCGCCCGCCACCATCTCGGGGTTTTGCGCAATCACCGTCTTCACGCTCGCCGACATGGAGCCGAGGTGGACGGGCATGTGCGGCGCATTGGCGATCAGATCGCCCTTGGCATCGAAGAGGGCGCAGGAGAAATCGAGGCGCTCCTTGATCGTGACCGAGCGGGCGGTGTTTTCCAGGACAGCGCCCATTTGCTCGGCGATGGACATGGTGAGGTTGTTGAACACCTCCAGCATCACCGGATCGGCCTCGGTGGAGACCTCCGCGCCGCGCCGCGCCTCGATGCGGGTGAGCACCACATGGTCGCGCGCGCTGATGGCGGCTTGCCAGCCGGGCTCGATGGCGATGGCGGTGTGGGGCTCGACGAGCACGGCGGGGCCGGTCAGCGTATCGCCCGGGCGCATGGCCTCGCGGCGGACAAAGCGGGCCTTCTGCCAGGTGCCGCCGGTGTGGATCTCGGCGGTGAGCGCGGTCTCGATCTCGGCCTCGTCACGGCTCTGGGTGGGGTGGGCCGGCTCGTCGAGGTCGGCTGCGCGCCCGATGGCCTCGACCGCGACGGCCTCGATCACCAGCCCCGCGCCGTCCAGGTCGAAGCCGAAGCGCGCGCGGTGGATCTCGGCGAAGCGGGCGCGCATGGTCTCGACCGTGTCGAAGGACACAGGCAGCGCGGTGTCGGTGCCCTCGACTTTGAGCAGGAGGCGCCGCTCCAGCGCGATCTGGGCCGGGTCAATCCCCTGGCGCTCGACCTCCAGCATGGCGTCCGAGCCTAAGCGGTCGATCTCGGCTGCGGCTTGCAGCCGGCTGGTCTCATCGAGGGCGGCCTCCACGGCCTGCTCGCGCGTGGCGCGGATATCGGCCAGCCCCATGCCATAGGCCGAGAGCAGCGAGGCCATGGGGTGGACGAGGCAGGTCGTCATGCCAAGCGCATCGGCGATGGCGCAGGCATGCTGGGCGCCCGCGCCGCCAAAGACGGTGAGGGCATATTCGGTGACGTCATGGCCCTGCTGGACGCTGATCTTCTTGATCGCCTGGGCCATGTTCTCGACCGCGATGGCGAGAAAACCTTCGGCCAGTGCCTCGGGGGTCTTGCCGGTCTCGGCGGCGATCTTCTCAAAGCCCCGGCGCGCGGCCTCGACATCGAGGGGGCGGTCGCCCTCGGGGCCAAAGATCGCCGGGAAGAACTCGGGCCGGAGTTTGCCGACGGCCACATTGGCGTCCGTGACCGCCAGAGGCCCGCCCCGCCCGTAGGCTGCGGGCCCTGGATTGGCGCCCGCACTCTCGGGGCCGACCCGCAGCCGCGTGCCGTCCCAGATGAGGAGCGAGCCGCCGCCTGCGGCGACCGTGTTGATATCCATCATGGGCGCAGTAATGCGCGTGCCGGCGACCTCGGCGCTCAAGACCCGCTCGAACTGGCCCGCATAGTGGCAGACATCGGTGGAGGTGCCGCCCATGTCAAAGCCGATGATCTTGTCAAAGCCCGCGATCTGGCTGGTGGCGACCGCACCGACCACGCCGCCCGCGGGCCCCGAGAGGATGGCATCCTTGCCCTGGAAGAGACGCGCATCGGTCAGCCCGCCCGAGGACTGCATGAACATGAGCGTCCGGGCCAGATCGGCGGCCCCCTCGGCGCCCTCGAAGGCGGCTGCCACGCGATCGACATAGGCGCGCAGGATCGGCGAGAGATAGGCATCGACCACGGTGGTATCGCCGCGCGAGACCATCTTCATCAACGGGCTGACTTCATGGCTGATCGAGACCTGAGCAAAGCCCACCTGGCGCGCGATCTCGCCCGCCCGCGCCTCATGGGCGGTGTGGCGATAGCCGTGGACGAAGACGATGGCCACCGCCTCGATCCCCGCTTTGCGCGCGGCCTCCAGATCGGCGCAGAGGCGCGTCTCATCGAGGGCGCGCTCAATGTGGCCATCGGCCAGCACGCGCTCATCGGCTTCGATGACGCGCTCAAACAGCATCTCGGGCAAGACGATCTTGCGGGCGAACAGATCTGGGCGGTGCTGATAGGCCAGACGCAGTTGATCGCCCAAGCCCCGCGTCGTCACCAACGCCGTGCGCGCGCCTTTGCGCTCCAAGAGCGCGTTGGTGGCCACGGTGGTGCCCATCTTGACGCGGCCCACGCGCGCGGCGGGGATGGGTTCTTGCGCGCCCAGACCTAAAAAGTCGCGAATCGCCTGAAGTGCTGCATCCTGATAAAGTTCGGGGTTTTCCGAGAGCAATTTGCGAGTCTTCAGGATGCCTTCAGGGGTTCTGGCCACTATATCAGTGAAGGTGCCGCCGCGATCGATCCAGAAATCCCAGGTTTTGCCCTTCATGTCGCACCGCCTCCGATGGGTTTTTCCGTCGCTAGACTGGATTGGACCGGCATAGACGATTACCTTGGTGTGTGAAAGGAAAGGGAGCGTGCCGATGTTGGATCGTATCGCAGACATGATCGAAGAGGCCATTGCCACTCTGTCGGGCCTGCGTGGGGGACCGCGCGAAGACCAGACCCCCATTCCGGTGCGCGTCGATGAGCGCCCGCGCCAGCCCGAACGTGACCCGCGCGACTACCGCTGAGCGCGCTGGCGCCCCGGCCTGCTGCCATTGCACTGGGGTAGCTTGGTGATGCTGGAGGTGTGAGCGCCCACGGCAGGATGCTGCACTGTTTGGCATCGACTTGGCCAAGCTCACTCTTACGCTGCTGCGGCGAACAAGTCGGTGGTGTTGGTGCTGCTCAATAGCCCAGAAATTGGCGCTCCAATGGGTGATCTTAGAGCGATTTCAAGCGCATCTGGCACTGATGCGCGACTCGGAAATCGCTGCAAAACAACGTCCTAGAGCGATTCAGGCGAGCCAGAATAATCGGAAATCGCTCTAGTTCACGTGATCGGAGCACCAGCGGGTTCCACCTCAGTAATTGACGGCTAATCGCCACGCTCGCTCCAATGCTCTCGCCCTGCGGCAAGAGCGCTCCTGCGAGAGAACCGCTTAATTGAACAGTGACCTAGCAAATGCACACTGGCTTCAGAAGTTTGCCAATGTAATCCCGCCTGTTAAGCAGCAATTGTTGTTAGGTCCGCGCCCAATTCCTCGGTCAGCCGCAGCCGCGCCCGGTTGACCCGGCTCTTGACGGTGCCTACGGCGCAGCCGCAGATCTCCGCCGCTTCCTCGTAAGACATGCCCGCAGCACCGACCAAGGTTAGCGCCTCGCGCTGCTCGCTCGGGAGCTTGGCAAACGCAGTCTCGAAATCGCGCAGGGCTACCGCACCCTCTTGCGCGGGTTTCTGAACGAGCCGCGCCGCGTGGGTGCCCTCGGCGTCCTCCACCTCCCATTTCCGGCGGCGCGCGAGAGTGTAGAACGTGTTGCGCTGGATCGTGAACAACCACGCGCGCATGTTCGTCCCAGCCTGGAACTTGTCGAGGTTTGTCCACGCCTTCATGAGGGTCTCTTGCACAAGATCGTCCGCCGCAACCGCATCTCGCGTCAGCCCCCTGGCAAACGCGCGAAGCTCGGGCAGATGGGCGACCAAGTCGTCTTCGAGACTGACACGCTCGCTCATGTCCGGCCTCCTTGCGCCTTCAGCTTCTCAAGCAGCGCTGCGAGATGGTCCGGGATCGCCTCGTCCATGGTTTGTTGGTAGGCGACTTTGAGCGCCGCGTCGATCTGGGGCGCGGGCTCAGTAGCTGGGCTTGCCGTCGAAGGGGGGTCGAGGGGCCGCCTTTTGCTCATGGTGTTCATCCGTACCTCTGCCGTCTGACAACTATCAGGTAGAGTAACGCCGCGCACAATCATCGGGTTCCGCTCAGGTGGCGCTTTTCCAGGCAGGCGGGGTGGTAAGTGGTCTCTGCACGTTGGTATGAGAAAGCCGTTCGATGGGATCACCGCGCTTCTGTGGCGAAGTCTGATGGGCGCGAGCGGTAATAGTATAAATTTTAGGCTGGTGTAGCGTTTAATGCCAGAGTACCCCTGCCACAGTCGGGTCATTGGCTGGAGGCATTGATGGCCGTCTTTACTGTCACCACGCTCGCCGATAGCGGTGCTGGCTCGCTCCGCCAAGCCATCTCTCAAGCCAACGCCACGCCGGGGGCCGACACGGTGGTGTTCGATCCTGGGCAGACGGGCAACACGCTGCGTCTCACCTCCGGCGAGATCGAGATCACCGATGCGCTCGTCATCGACGGCGCTCTCGGCCCGGGCCGCGGCGTACTCACGCTGAGCGGCGATGCGATGGGCGATGACGTCACCCTGCCCGGCACCATCACCGATATCCTGGCCAGCGTCGGCACAGACAGCCTCACCGACAACACGCGCCTTCTCAACGTCACCGAGGCCAGCGCGGATCTGACGCTCGAAAACCTGGTGCTGACCGGTGGGCAGGTGAGCGTGCCCAACAACGACTTCTCGGACAATGCCGCCAACGGCGGTGCCGTGCGCAGCCTGGCCGATCTGCGCTTGATCGATGTCGTCGTGGCCGGCAACATCACAGAAGAGGATCCTGGAGATGGCCTTTTGGGCGGCTCTGGCGGCGGTCTCTTCACGACGCAGGATCTCAGCCTGACACGCACCACGCTGAGCGGCAACGCCGCCGGCGGGCTCGGCGGCGGTGCCTTTGCCACTGATCACTCGTTGATCGTGGACAGCCTGATCGACGGCAACACAGCCAGCGAGGACTTTGGCGGCGTGTTCATCGGTGGTGGTGAGGTCCGCAACACCGTTGTCACCAACAACACAGCGATCGACTCCGGTGGTGGCGGCATCGGCTCTATTGGCACGCTGCGCCTGATCGACAGCACCATCAACAATAATCAGAGCAGTGGTATCGGTGGCGGCGTCTACACGGTATACGAGAATGGTGGCCGTCTCTACAACAGCGCTGAGGTGATCCGCACTACGATCAGCGGCAACACCACTGGGGTTCTTGGCGCTGGGATGTTCGGCGCCGATGAAACAACCTTGATCGATAGCACCATCAGCAACAACACTATTATTATTGACGAAACATATGGTCGTGGTTTCGGCGCTGGTATTACTGTCAACAGCACTCTGACCTTGGAGCGTAGCACCATCAGCGGCAATCGCTTGGAAGGAGACGGCGGTCGTGGTGGTGGCATCTTTGCCGTTGCGGCCCTTCGCGCAACCAACAGCACCATTGCCGATAACAGCGCAAACCGCGGCGGTGGCTCTGACGGCGGCAATGTCGTGTTACGCAACACCACCGTGACCGGCAACCGCGCAGTCGGCGAGAATGCCGTGGGCGGCGGCATCGTCACTGATGGGGGCAATGTGACCCTGATCAACAGCCTGGTGCTTGGCAACGAGGTTGAAGGGGCGCCGCCTGGAGAGCGTCAGATCAGCATCGATCCGACCGACTCTCGTACTATTGCGGGCCGCGTGATCATGGACCAAGGCACCAGCATTGTCGGCGGCGATCCGGCGGCGGTGTTTGCTACCGGTCTTCTGGCCGACAACGGCGGGCTGGTTGCGACGGTGCGGCTCAGGAACGATCCGACCAATCCCGCCCTCGATGCCGCCCCTGCCGCCACCGCGCCCAACGAGGACGCGCGTGGCCTGCCGCGTCCGGTCGATCTGCCTGGTGTGTCCAATGGCGGCACTG
>JBCDHK010000049.1:0-15135 GCA_038750185.1 Pseudomonadota bacterium | reverse complement strand
GCTCCTCGGGGCCGGGCGCGATCACGCATCTCTCCATGGTCTCGGCGTTCTCCGGGCTCGGGCTGCTCGATAAGGTCAAGCATCTGCCCTTCCAGGGCTCGGGGCCGGCGCTCCAGGGCATGGCCTCAGGCGTCATTCAGTTCTTCGGTGATACCGAGATCCTGCTGACCCGCGGCGATTTCCGCCCGCTGATCGCCTTCAGCGCCGAGCGGCTGCCGGGCCTGCCCGACGTGCCCACCGCCGCCGAGGTTGGCATCGCACCCCCGCTCGACGAGCTTTATCTCTGGGGCGGGCTGTTCGCGCCTGCCGGGCTCGATCCGGCGGTGACCGAAAAACTCTCCAGCGCCTGCCAGACCGCCGTGGCCTCGAACGGCTTCAAGGAATTCGCCGAGCGCACCGCCACCGTGATCGAATACCGCGACGCCGCCGCCTTCGAGGCCTTCTTCCGTGAGCAATACGAGGCCAACGCCGCCCTGATCGAGGCGGCGGGGCTCTGAGCCCCCCGGCGACGTGGTGGTGAGCGAACGCGCACTGGTGGCGCTGGTCCTGCTTCTGGGCGGCGCGGGACTGGCCTACACCGCCTACGGCAGCGGCGGCTTTGCCGATCTGGGCGGCGCCTTCAGCCCGATGTTCTTTCCGCGCATTGTGCTGGCGGTGTGGCTCGCGCTGGCGCTGGTCAATCTGGTGCTGGATCTGCGCCAGGGGGCTGAGGGCCCGACGCTGCCCCCCTTGCGTGCCGGACTGATCGCCGTCGCCGTGCTGGCCTATGTCCAACTGCTGATCCCGCTCGGCTTTTTCCTCGCTTCGGTCGCCTTTGCCGTGGTGGCGCTGCCGCTGCTCGGGGTGCGCAACATCCCCATGATCGCCGCCTTGGCGCTAGCCGTGCCGGGCGCCTTGGTGGCGCTTTTCAATCACACGCTCGCCATGCCGCTGCCGACCTCGCCCTTCGTCTGGTGGCTCTGAGGCACCCATGCTCGACACCCTGCCCCAATCACTAGCGCTGATCTTCGGCCTTGAAGGGCTGATGGTGCTCCTCTTCGGCACTGCGCTCGGCATCGTGCTCGGCGCGCTGCCCGGCATCGGCTCGACGGTGGCGGTGGCCATCGTGCTGCCGTTTACGCTCGGCATGGGCCAGGCACCGGCGATCCTGTTGTTGCTCGCGATCTATGCCGGCTCGGTCTATGGCGGCTCGATCTCGGCGATCCTGATCAACACCCCCGGCACGCCCCAATCCGCCGCCACCTGCCTCGACGGCTTTCCCATGGCCAAGCGCGGCGAAGCGGGGCTGGCGCTCGGCTGGGCCACCTCGGCCTCGGTGATCGGCGGGCTATGCTCGGCGGTGGTGCTGATCCTGGCCGCCCCCCAACTGGCGGCTTTCGCGCTCAACTTCGGCCCTATCGAAACCTTCGCGCTGATCCTGCTCGGCCTGACGTGCATCGTCTCGGTCTCGGAGGGCTCGCTGCTCAAGGGACTGCTGGCGGGCGTGCTGGGCCTCTTTCTCGCCACCGTCGGCGGCGATCCGATCACCGGCGAGGCACGCTTCACCTTCGGCCAGTTCCAACTGATCGCAGGTTTCAATCTGCTGGCCGTGGTGATCGGCGTCTTCGCCCTCTCCGAAGTACTGATCCGCGCCGCCTCCACCCTCGACCAAGCGGCGGGCGTCAACGCCTTTCGCGGTATCGTGCTGCCCTCTTGGAGTGCGTGGCGAGGCCGGCTCGGCGGGCTCGCGAAATCGGTGTTGATCGGCAATGGCATCGGCGTGTTGCCCGGCACGGGGGCGGCCACGGCGGCCTTTATCTCCTATGCCGAGGCCCGGCGTGCTTCGCCCCGGCGCGAAAACTTCGGGCGCGGCGAACCGGACGGCTTGATCGCCTCCGAGGCCGCCAACAACGCCGTCACCGGCGGCGCGCTGGTGCCGACCATGGCGCTCGGCATTCCGGGCGACGCCATCACCGCGGTCATGCTGGCCACCCTGACGCTCCACGGCATCACACCAGGGGTGCGCCTGATGAGCGACCAGCCGGTGCTGATGGGGGCGATCTTTGCCGGGTTTTTTCTGATCAACCTGATGTTGTTGCCGCTCGGCATGGCCGTCTCGCGCCTCGCAGCCCCGCTGTTGCGCCTGCGCGAAGCCTACATGCTGGTCACCATCACGCTGCTCTGTGCGGTCGGGGTGTACTTCGTGCGTGGCAATCCGTTCGATCTTTTGGTGATGGCGCTGGCGGGCATCGGCGGCTTTTTGCTGCGCCGCCAAGGCTATCCCATGGCGCCTTTGGTGATCGGCATGGTGCTCGGCCCGACGCTGGAGATTAGCCTGCGCCAGGGCCTGATCCTGACCGACGGCAGCTTCGCGGCCTTCTTCAGCGGCCATCCCATAGCGCTCGGCCTCAGCTTGGCAGCCTTGGCCATGCTGGCGTTGCCGCTCTATCGGGCCTGGCGCCGCTCGGCCTGATGAACGACGTCGACACCGAACTGCGCCCCCACATCCAGCAAATGCTGCCAGAGCGACAGCGCAAAGCTGCGCAGGACGTACAGTTCCACCCCCTCGCCAAAACACGCCAGCGTCACGGCACTGCCTTGGATGGCGGTGGTGGCCACGCGCCCATGGCCGAAATGGCGCGCGCGCAGATCGATGGCGGTGAGGCAGGCCAGCAGATCGCGCCTGGCGGGGCCTTCCAGACAAAGCCGCGTGCGGGCATGGCTGAGATCGAGCACCGTGGCCTCGCCGTCGGTGCGCGGTGGCGCCAGGGGGGTGTCCGAGACCGCAAGCCATTTGAGCGGCTCGACACGTAGCAGCGTGGCACGGCTGCCGGCGATGGCGCGTCCGGGGCCGGGTGCTGCCTCGACCAAGGCGATATCGGCTGCCAGAGCGGCGGCGGCGCCGAGGCGCTCGGGCCAGGCGGCGATCTGCCAGAGGCTGGCGAAGGGGTGCTCGTAAAGGCGCACGCCGGGGCCGTCCGCGCCGATCTGGCCGAGGGTGCGGGGGCTGAGGTGGCCTGCGAGCGCCGAGCGCACGGGCGGGCGCAGATCGAGCATTTCAGCCATGCATGCGCTCTCCCTTAGGATCGTAGCGGTGCGGATCGCAGACGCGCACGCGGGTGTTCTGCCCGCGCACCGGATCGGCGACGATCAGTTCGGTATCGGCCCAGGCCGTGTGCCCACCAGCGACAAAACCAATGCCAAGCCAGCGCCCCTCAAAGGCGGGCGAGAGCGTCACACCCGTAATCCAGCCAAGGCCATGGCCTTCGATCCGCTCAGGGTGGCAGACGATGGCGCCAGTATAAAACCGCTCGCCCTCGGTGACGGGCTCGAAGTGGGCCAGACGCGGGCGCTCCGCCTCGGTCAGGGCCGGGCGTTGGCGCAGCACCGCCCCGATGAAGGGTTTTTTGGTCGAGGCCATGCGGCCAAGCCCCGCGTCTTCGAGCGTGGTGCGCCCGTCAAGCTCGGCGCCGGTGACATGGCCCTTTTCGATGCGCAGCGTGCCGAGCGCCTCCAAGCCGTAAGCCGCACCGCCCTCGCGCTCGACCAAGGGGGTAAGGCGGCGCCAGAGCGCATCGCCCCAGCCCGAGGGCACATAGATCTCAAAAGCGCGCTCGCCCGAGAACGAGATGCGCGCGATGAGCGCCGGGATGTGGCCGCCCTCCACCGCGATCTCGGCGCGGGTCAGCCCCATGAAGGGTAGGGCTGCATCGGAGACATCGCCCTCGGCCATGGCCTTTTCCAAGACGGTGCGCGCGCGCGGTCCGGCAAGCGCCACCCCCGCCCATTGATCGGTGGTCGAGGCGACATGGACGCGCAATTCGGGCCAGCGGGTTTGCAGCAGTTCTTCGAGCCACGCCAAGACCGCGCCGGCGTGGGCGGTGGTGGCGGTCATCAGGTATTCGTTCTCGCTGAGGCGCCAGGTGACGCCGTCGTCGAACACAAGGCCGTCGTCGCGCAGCATGACGCCGTAGCGGCAGCGCCCGATGGGCAGTTTGGCGAAACCATTGACGTAGACGCGGTTGAGGAATTCGCCCGCATCGGGGCCTTGCACGGCGATCTTGCCAAGCGTGGTGACATCGACCAGCCCGACGGTGTTGCGCACCGCTGCGGCCTCGCGCGGATAGGCGGCCTCCAGCGTATCGGCGGGGCCGGTGGCAAACCACCAGGCGCGCTTCCAGAGCCCGGCGTCGGTGAAATGGGCGCCCCTCTCGGCCTGGGCCTCCATCATCGGGGTGCGCCGGGTCGGGCGCCAGTGGGCTGCGCGCGCGCGCCCGGCGAAAGCGCCGATGGGCACGGGCGTGTAGGGCGGGCGGAAGGTGGTGATGCCGGTGGCCTCGACCGATTGGCCGAGCGCTTCGGCCAGTAGTGCCAGCCCGACCACGCCCCCGGTCTTGCCCTGATCAGTGGCCATGCCGAGGGTGGTGTAGCGCTTCATGTGCTCGACCGAGGCATAGCCCTCGGCGGCGGCTTGGCGGATGTCGTCGGTGGTGACGTCGTGCTGGGGATCGACGAAACTCTTCAGCTTGCGGCCTTTGACGCGCACTTCCCAAAGCGGCTCGATGCGGCCCAGACCGCCGGGGCGCGTGCGCGGGGGCTCGGCGCGGCGTCCTTTGAGGCGCTGGCCTTCGGCCTCGGAGACGGCGCGGGCGTGGGCGACGGCGGCCTCGCGCTCGAAAATCCCCGCTGCGGCGCCGGTGAGGGTGATGCCCTCGGGCGGCGTGCCCGCCAGAAAGCAGGCCATCTCCTCATGCCATACCGGTTTGACGCCGCGGTGGGAGACCAGATGGATCGCCGGGGAAAACCCGCCCGAGACGCCGACCGCCTCGCGGTAGAGGGTTTGGGTCGGGGTTACCTCGCCCGCTTGGTTGCGCGTGCCGATCTCCAGGCCCTCGACGCCGCTGCGCCCTTTGACGCGCACGGGGACATGGCCGGTGAAGACCTCGACGCCAGCGGCTTTGGCCGTGGCGAGGCGTTCTTCGGGGGGGACGGGGCGGACATCGAGCAGCGTGGTTTTGAGGCCCGCTTTGGCGGCGGTCAGCGCGGTGTCGTAGGCGCGGTCGTTGTTGGTGGTGAGCGCCAGGCTTTTCGCGGGCGCGACGCCGAAACGGCGCAGGTAGGTCTCGACGGCGGAGGCGAGCAGGACGCCGGGGCGGTCGTTGTCGCCGAAGGCGAAGGGGCGCTCGATGGCGCCAGTGGCCAGGATCACCGAGCGCGGGCGCACGATATGGACGCGCCCGCGCGGCAGTGCCGGATCGGGCTTGGCCAAGTGGTCGGTGACTTTCTCGTAGAGGCCCACCACATTGCCGTCGTAGAGGCCGAAGGCGGTGGTGCGGGGCAGGATCCGGGCGCGCGAGAGTGCGCGCAGCCGCGTCGTGCGCCACGCGGCGGTGTCCTCGCCCTCAATCGCCCCCTCCGCGCCGAGAAGCGCCGGGCCGAGCGCGAAATCCTGCTCGGCCAGGATGACGTCCAAGCCTTGGGCGAGGGCTTCTTCGGCGGCGGCAAGGCCCGCAGCGCCCGCGCCCACCACCAGCACATCGCAATGGGCGTGGACGATGTCGTAGGCGTCGGGGTCGGGCTCGGTGGAGGCCGCGCCCATGCCGGCGGCTTGGCGGATGATCTTTTCGAATTGCATCCACTCCCAGGTGCCCTTGCCCGAGATGCCGAAAAACGTCTTGTAGTAAAAGCCCGCCGCGAAGAACGCGCCCAGCAGGTCGTTCACCCGCCCCAAATCGAAGCGCACGTTGGGGTAGGCGTTTTGCCCAAAGGCTTTCAGCCCATCGTAAAGCTCGATCTGGGAGGCTTTGGCGTTGGCCTCGCGCCGCGCGCCCTCGCCCAGCGTGACCAGCGCGCCGCCTTCCTCGGGGCCTGCCGCCATGACGCCGCGCGGGCGGTGATACTTGAAGCCGCGCGCCAGGATGCGCTCGCCAGAGGCCATGAGGGCCGAGGCCAGTGTGTCGCCAGCAAAGCCGTGGTAGGCGCGCCCGTCCCAGGAAAACCGCCGCTGCTCAGAGCGCTCGATGGCGCCGCCCTCGTCGAGGCGATAGCCGGTCATGCCAGTGCCTCCGCAGTCGGCCCGTGGGCCAGACGCGCGCCGAGGATCTCGTGGGTGAGCGTATCGCGCTCGACGATCAGGATGGCGCGGCAGCCGTGGACATGCTGCCAGCGCTCGAAATGGCGCCCGCGCGGGTTTTTGCGCAGGTAAACCGCCTCGAACCACGCCTCCTCGGAGGCATCGAGGGGTGGATACTCGATCGTAGCATCGCCCAGATAGACGAACTCGGTATGATCGCGCAGCCCGCAGAACGGGCAAGGGATACGCAGCATGTCAGGCTCCTGTGCCGGGCATCGCTCTAGTGCGCCTTGGGGAAGGGGCCGTGGCCCGACTCATTAATGGTGGCGCCGTCGCGGTAGCGGGTGAGCGTCAGGCGGGCGTTGGCGTCATGAGGTGTGTCGCGGGCGATGGTGTGGGCAAAGCAGTGGCCCGAGCCTGGGGTGGCCTTAAAGCCGCCATAGCACCAGCCGGCGTTGAGATAGAGGCCGGGGATCTCGGTCTTGGTGATAAAGGGCGAGCCGTCCATCGACATATCCATGATGCCGGCCCATTGGCGGAGCAGTTTGACCCGGCCGAGGCAGGGCATCACCGCCATGCAATTGGCCATCACATCCTCGTAGACCGGCAGATTGCCCTTCTGCGCGTAGGAGTTGTAGCCATCCAGATCGCCGCCGAAGACCATGCCGCCCTTGTCGGACTGGCTAATGTAGAAGTGGCCCGGCCCGCCGAACACCAGCACGCAATCGAGGATGGGCTTGATCGGCTCTGAGACATAGGCCTGGAGCTTGTGGCTCTCTATGGGCAGGCGGCCAAGACCTGCCTTCTCGGCCAGAAGCGAGGTCGAGCCTGCGACGGCGAGGCCGATCTTCTCGGCCAGGATCTCGCCTTTGGTGGTCTCGATGCCGACGATGGCGCCTGCTTTGCGGATAAAGCCGGTCACTTCGCAGTTTTGCAGGATGTCGACGCCAAGGCTCGATGCCGCACGCGCAAACCCCCAGTTGACCGCATCATGGCGCGCCGTGCCCGCCCGCGGCTGGACATAGGCGCCGATGGGCGGAAAGCGCTCGTTCTCCACCAGTTGGGGGATGCGCTTGAAGAGGGTGTCGCGGTCCCAGTATTCGCCGTCGGTGCCGTTCAGACGCATAATGTTGTAACGCCGCGCCTGGGCGTCGCGCTGGGCGGGGCTGAAGACCAAGTTCACATGCGCGCGCTGGCTAAACATGACGTTGTAGTTGAGATCGTGTGAGAGGTTCTCCCACAATTTCAGCGAGTGCTCGTAGAACTCGGTGTTGCCCTCGATCAGGTAGTTGGAGCGTACGATGGTGGTGTTGCGCCCGGCGTTGCCGCCGCCGATCCAGCCCTTCTCCACCACCGCGACGTTGGTGATCCCATGCTCCTTGGCCAGATAATAGGCCGTGGCCAGCCCATGCCCGCCGCCGCCGACCACGATGACGTCGTAGTAGGGCTTGGGCTCGGGCGCGCCCCAGGCGCGTTCCCATTTGTCCTGGCCGAACAGGCCGGCTTTGAGGACCGAGAGCGCCGAGTAGTGCTTCATCGTACTTCCCAATATCTAAGGAGTTTATCTCAGGCCCCACCGTCTACCCGAGAGACCTTTGATGAGCTTTCCTTCGTGTTGGAGCTTCTGGCCAGCCCAGCGCATATCGTACTGCCAAGTGAAAAAGAGATCCCCTGATGCACGGAGCTTATCTTCTTCAGCCCTCCAAATTTCCTTGGCTATTTCTGTTATGGTGCCCCTTCCACCAAGACGCTCAAGAGCGCGCAAAACACAGCCTTTTAGATCATCCCTCAACATTACAGTCATTTATCCGCGCATCCTCTCCGCATTGGCATCCCAGATCGGCGCGTGTTGGAGGTGGGCTGGCAGGTGTTTGCCGAGAAGCTCGATGGCCCAGTCGCCCTCTTCTTGCGCCAGTTCCTTGGGGATGTAGCCCATGGCGAGCGAGGTGGCCGAGTTGTGGGCATAGCCGCCCGAGGTTACCCAGCCCACAACGTCGCCGTTGAGTGAGATTGGCTCGTCGCCGATCACATCGGCGTCCTCTGCGGCGAGGCGGAAGGTCTTGAGGCGCAGTTTTCCGCCACCGTCGCGCTCGGCGATTGCGGCCTCCTTGCCGATGAAGGGTGCGGGCTTGGTGTAGGCCACAAAGCGGTCGAGGCCGGCCTCCAAGGGGCCGTAGATGGGGCGGTACTCGCGCGCCCAGCTGCCGAAGTTTTTCTCCAGGCGCAGTGCGTTGAGGGCGCGCAGGCCGAACATCTTGAGGCCGAGGTCTTCGCCCGCCTCCAGGATGCGCTCGAAGACATGGCGCTGGTACTCGGGCTTCATCCAGATCTCATAGCCCAGATCGCCGGTGAAGGAGACCCGTCCGACCAGGCAAGGGGCAAAGCCCAGCTCCATCTCGCGCAGCGCCATGAATTTGAAGCCTGCAGATGAGACGTCGGCGCGGGTCAGCCGCTGCAACAACGTGCGAGCGTTTGGCCCGGCGATGGAGAGGCCGCAGACCTTGAGCCCGACGTTCTCCAGCGTCACCGAGCCGTCGGTGGGCAGATGCTGTTCAAACCAGCGCATGTAGTAGGCTTCGGCCATGCCGGAGCCGGCCAGGAAGAACGGCCCGTCCTCGATGCAGCCGAGCGACAGATCGCCGATCAGCTTGCCGTCGTCTTTGAGCATGGGCGCCAGCGTCATCCGGCCCGGGGCCGGGATCTTGCAGGCCAGCATCCGGTCGAGCCAATCGCGCGCGCCGGGGCCTGCAACCTTGAACTTGGAGAAGCCCGAGGTCTCCATGCAGCCCACGCCCTCGCGCACGGCGGCGACCTCTGCGCCCACATGGGGAAAATCGGTCGAGCGGCGCCAGGAGAAGGCATCGCGCGTGCCGTCGGGCGAGAACCAGAGCGGCACTTCCAGGCCCCAGGAATCGCCCCACTGCGCGCCGAGCCCGGAGAGACGGTCGTAGATCGGCGTGGTCTTGAAGGGGCGGGCGGCGGGGAGTTCTTCGTTGGGGAACTTGATCGAGAACCGCCGGGCGTAGTTTTCCTGCACCTTGGGGTTGGTGTAGGCCATGCTGGCCCAGTCGCCATAGCGCGAGACGTCCATGGCCCAGACATCGAAGCCCGGATCGCCGGTGGTGATCCAGTTGGCGAGGCTGAGCCCGACGCCGCCGCCTTGCGAAAATCCGGCCATCACCGCGCAGGCACACCAGAAGCCGGGCAGCCCGCGCACGGGGCCCACCAGCGGATTGCCGTCAGGCGCGAAGGTAAAGGGGCCGTTGATCACCTGCTTGATCCCCGCATTTTGGAAGGCGGGGAAATGTCTAAAGCCTACCTCCAGCGAGGGCGCGATGCGCTCGATGTCCTCCTGGAGCAGCTCGTGGCCAAACTCCCAGGGCGTCTCGATCTCGGACCAGGGCTTGCAGGCTTTCTCATAAGTGCCCATCAGCATGCCGCCGCGCTCTTGGCGCAGGTATAGCTCGCCGTCGAAATCGACCGCGTGGATCACTTCCTTGCCGGTGGTGCGATTGACTTCGGCCACCTCGGGCATGTCTTCGGTGAGCAGATACATGTGCTCCATGGCCAAAAGTGGCAGCTCCAGCCCGACCATGCGCCCCACTTCGCGCGCCCAAAGCCCGCCCGCATTGACCACATGCTCGGCGGTGACGGTGCCCTTATCGGTCTCGACCAGCCATTCGCCCGAGGGCGTGCGCGCCAGCCCCTTGACCATGGTGTGGGTGTGGATGGTGGCGCCGAGCGTCTTGGCCGCCTTGGCATAGGCATACGTCACACCCGAAGGATCGAGATGGCCGTCGACGTTGGTGCGGACCGCGCCCACAAAACACGCCGGATCGAGGAGCGGCATCAGCGCGTGGGCCTCTTCGGGGCTGATCACTTCGGCCTCGATGCCCATGTAGCGGCCCTTGGCGACGGTGGATTTGAGCCAGTCCATGCGCTCGGGCGTAGAGGCGAGCAGCACACCGCCGGTCATGTGAAAGCCGGTGGCTTGGCCCGAGCGCTCCTCGATCTCGCGGTAGAGCTCGATGGTGTATTTTTGCAGCTTGGCGACATTCGGATCGCCATTGATGGTGTGGCAGCCGCCCGCGGCATGCCAAGTCGAGCCCGAGGTCAGCTCTGAGCGCTCCAGCAACAGCACGTCGGACCAGCCCGCGCGCGCCAGATGATAGAGCACCGAACAGCCGACGACCCCGCCGCCGATCACCACTACGCGTGCCGTGGACTGCATGGCCGATCCTTTCCCAGAGTGCGATTGCCGAACCGATCAGACCCTGCTTGAGGCGCGCTGCCCCCGCCAGAGGCGTCAAAAGCTACCCTAATTGCGACAGCGCGGCGCCAGGGCCTGCGCGGATCGTCGCAGCGCAGTGCCATGGCTGGACCAAACGCCGAGTTGCAACACATGAACCGTTCAGACGCTGCGAAACAGCGCGTTAAATTGTGCGGATTTCCGGTGCCGCGCCACGACGCAACTCGAACGACGAACCCTGGACGACGAAACCCGGACCAGAACGGATCAGCCCGAATGCCGCCCAGCGGCGCCCCAAACAGCGGCCCAGCGAGGTCAGACGTGAAACCCCCAGCAAACGCCAAGCCCCAAACCCCGCTCACCCTCAAGCCCGAGCGCGTGCACCTCGATTACAGGGCCGTGATGCAGCTTGGGCGCTCCGAAGCGCTGCCGCCCTTCGATGAGCCGGGGCGCTGCCATGGCGTGGCTGAGTACCGCGGACTGGCGCTGTTTCCCGATAATCAGGTGGTCATGCACCGCTACCAGGGGCGCTATGATCTGACCGACGGCTCGGGTGATTTCGAGGGCGAGGCGGTCTGGCGCTTTGCCAACGGCGCCTCGATCACGGCGCGCTATCTCGGGCAGGCACGCCGCGGCACGCGCTCGGTCACCTTCGATGGCCATCTGGAGCGGGTCGAAGGCACGGGCAACTTTGCCGGCGTGCGCGGCTCGGGGCGTTTTGGCGGCTTGCGCAGCGAACCCGTCTCCTCCGGCGGTACCACCGAGGTCGAGGGCCAACTGATCCTCGATCTCGATCCTGTGGCCTGAAGCACACCCCAGGGGTTGAGATTTGGTCCACCCTCCGCTATCTCCACTGATGTAGATCACCGATCCCAACCCCGCATCCGGGGGGGCGCTAAGGGGCTACTGGACTTCATCTGCTGGTAGGGGAGGACGCCATGTCCAAGGCGAACCTCTTCCAACTGGGGATGGACCTGGGAGCAGGCACCACCCATGCGGAAGAAACCGGGCTGGAGCGCGGTCGTGTGATCGTCTTTCGCCCTGACGAGACTATCGAGCCTGAGAGTGGCACGGGTGTGGCACCCGAAGCGCTCACCGATGCCGCGCGCGAGGACCACTTCGTCCGCCGCGATGGGCGCCTCTATGCCGGCACCCACCTGATCGTCGAAGTGGTCGGTGGCAAGGGCCTCGATGACGAGGCGCGCATCCGCACCGCCTTTCTCGATTGCATCGAGGCTGCGGGCGCCACGCTGCTGCACATCCACACCCACAAGTTCTCGCCCCAAGGCGTGAGCGGGGTGGCGGTGCTCGCCGAGAGCCACATCTCGGTGCATACCTGGCCCGAGATCGGCTATGGCGCCTTCGACATCTTCATGTGCGGCGAGGCCAACCCCTGGGCCGCCATCGGCGTGCTCCAACGCGCCTTTGGTGCGCGCGAGGTGCGCGTGCGCGAATTGCTGCGCGGCGAAGACGTGGTCACCGACGCCCTCGGCTAACATCCCCCGGGAGATCCCCCATGCCCCGCCTCGACATCCCCGGCTGGACCGTGGAGGGTCTCTACGACACCCACACCCAAGCCCTCTCCGAGACCCGCGTGCTCTATGACAGCAATACCGAACACCAGCGCATCCGCGTGTTCGAGAATGCGCTGTTTGGGCGCGTGCTCACTTTGGACAACGTGGTCCAGACCACCGAGGGCGACGAGTTCATCTACCACGAGATGCTCACCCATGTGCCGATCCTGGCCCATGGGCGTGTGAAACGCGTGCTCATCATCGGCGGCGGCGACGGTGGCATGGCGCGCGAGGTGCTGCGCCACGCCGCGGTCGAGCACGTCACCATGGTCGAGATCGATGCGGGTGTGGTGGAGTTTTCGAAAAAATATTTGCCAGGGCTCAGCCAAGGCGCGTTTGAGGACCCCCGCCTCGATCTCGTCATCGCCGACGGCGCCGATTACATGCGCGAGGCAGGGGCGCAATTCGACGTGATCATCTCCGATTCGACCGATCCCATCGGCCCTGGCGAGAGCCTGTTCACCGAAGGTTTTTACGCCAATGCCAAAGCGCGTCTCAGCGAGGGCGGCATTCTGGTGACCCAAAACGGCGTGCCCTTTATGCAGCCCGAGGAACTGACCAACACGCTCAAGGCCTTCCGCGCGCTCTTTGCCGATGCCACCTGCTATCTGGCGACCGTGCCGACCTATGCCGGTGGGCCGATGGCCTTTGGCTGGGCCAGCAACGGCCAGTCCCGCGCCACACCCGAGGATACGCTCGCCGAGCGCTACGCCGCGGCAGGGCTTGAGACGCGCTATTACACGCCCGCCGTGCACAAAGCCGCCTTTGCGCTGCCGGGCTATGTCGCGCGCCTGATCGGCTGAAACTGGCCTATACCGGCGGGCACCCCCCTTGGCGGACTCGCCCTGTCCAGGCTACGGTCTACTTACACAACCCAAGCGGGAGTAGACCATGGCTTACCACGAGTACCCCCAGTGGCACGGCACCACCATCGTCGCAGTCAAACGCGGCGCCCGCGTAGCCGTGGCCGGGGACGGCCAAGTCAGCCTGCAAAACACCGTCATCAAGGGCAATGCGCGCAAAGTCCGCCGCCTCTCACCCGGAGGCCACGAAGTGGTGGCCGGGTTTGCCGGTGCCACCGCCGACGCCTTCACCCTACTGGAGCGCCTGGAGGCCAAGCTGGAGGCCGCGCCCGGCCAATTGATGCGCGCCGCGGTCGAACTGGCCAAGGACTGGCGTACCGACAAATACCTGCAAAAGCTCGAAGCCATGCTGATCGTCACCGATGGCGAGGCGTTGCTCGTCGTCACCGGCGCAGGCGATGTGCTGGAGCCCGAGCACGGCATCGCCGCCATCGGCTCGGGCGGCATGTATGCCCTAGCGGCGGCACGCGGTCTGGCCCGCACCGATCTCGGCCCCGAGGAGATCGCCCGCCAAGCCCTGGAGATCGCCGCCGAGATCTGCGTCTTCACCAACACCACCATCACCGTCGAGGCGATCGGATGAGCGAAGCCCTGCCCACGCCCCCGCCACGCGCAGCGCGCCCCGAGATCCGTATCGATCCCTCAGGCCGCCCGCTGGAGCGCGCCGGTTTCGAGGCGGTCTTCGCCCTTGGGCTGCTGACGCTCTGGGTGGTGCTGATCAGCGGCGTTTTTGCGCTCATGGGGCGCGACATGGCCGGCGCCGGGCTCTGGCCCTCGCTCACCCTCACCGCCCTGTGCTGTTTCTGCTGGGCTTATGCCGAGCACATCGTCGGGCGGCGCGGCTTGATTTGGCCGGGCAGTGCGCTCGGCCTGCTCGGGCCGCTCTCGCTCGGCTTTGCGGCAGCCCTCACGACGCCCGAATTGCGCACCGGCCCCTTCCTGGATCGCCTCGCCCTGGTCGCCTCGGTGGCCGGGGTGGCCATGATACCCTTCATGTTTCGCTTCCGGCTGCCGGGGCTGGTCTCGCCCATCATCACCTTTTCGCTGGTCGGGCTGTTTCTGGTGCTTTATGGCGCCGACACCGAACGCCTGCGCCAGATGGAGGGCTTTTCCCCCCGCGGCATCATCGCCGCCTTGATGAACGAGCCGTCTTCGATGGCGCTCTTCGGCGTGCTTTCGCTCGGCGCCACGGTGCTGGCGCGCCACCTCGACGGCGGCGACAACTTCAAACTCGCCGCCGCTCGGCCCTTGCACCTGATCGGCGCGGGTGTCCTGGCGCTGGTGGTCGGGCGGCTCTTTGCCATGCTGCCCCAGCCCTACGACGTCGCCCTGCTCGCCCTCGCTTGGATCGTGGCCCATGTCTGGACGCTGCGCGTCAATCGCGTCGCGGTCGCCTTTGCCAGCCACTTCGCCATGGCCAAGCCGATGATCCTGGCCGTGGCCGGGCTCTACGGCATCGAGAGCTTTACGCTGATGCAATGGGTTTGGATGCTGAGCGCCGTCCTGCTGTTCGATCTGCTCACCTGGCCCTATCTGCACTGGCTCTCGCGCGAGATCGGCTGGACGCTCGGCCCCGGGCTGCGCCTGCCCCCAGACAAGCCCGGTGTGATCTGGCGCTATTGGCCCTATGCCTGAGGCATGCGCGCGCTTATCTCTGGGCTCATGAGCGCAATCGACACCGACGATCTGGGTGCCGCCGTCGAGGCGGGGCTCCTCAGCGAAGCCCAGGCCGCCAGCCTGCAGAGCTTCAGCCAGACCCGTGCCGGACTGCGCGCCCGCCTGCCGCGCGAGGACGAGCCGTTCGAGCTGTTTCGCGGCCTCAACGATGTCTTCGTCGCCTTCGGACTGGCGATGCTGGCCAATGGTATCGCGCTGACGCTGTTCCTGTCGCAATCCTGGGCCATCACCTGTGGTGCGGGGGCGGTGCTGATGTGGTGTCTGGCCGAGTACTTCACCCGCCGCCGCCGCATGGTGCTGCCGAGCCTGGTGCTGGTGGTCTCGCTGACGCTGTTTGTGGTGCTCGGGGCGGCCAATGTGCTGCTCGACACCACCACTGCGATCCCGCGCGACCTCGGCGTGGCAGAGGCTTTGGACCGCGTCGGCCTGGCGCTAGCGGTTGGGGCCTTGGCTGCACTCGCCTTTTTCGCCCGTTTCCGCCTGCCCTTCGCCCTCTTTGTCGCCGGGGTGCTGGCGTTGCCGGTGCTCTTTGTCCAGACCGGGGCGCTCGGCGGGCCGATCGGGGCGACGCTGCTCTTGGAGGATCCGGGGCGCGCCTTCGATCTGGCCGTGGCCGGCCCGCTGGCGCTGACCACGCTGGCCGCGGGGGTTGGCGCTTTTGCGCTGGCCATGGCCTTTGACATGCGCGATCCCTATCGGGTCGGGCGGCTGTCGCGCTGT